>DASPVS010000360.1:0-2644 GCA_035622235.1 Acidimicrobiales bacterium
CGACTTCCATGAATCCACTGGGTTCTCGTCGAGGAACCACAAGGTGAGCTGACGCCTGTCGTTGGCCTCCGAGCGCGGAACATCACCGGGGGCGTCGATCAGAAGCGGCAGCGGATCAGCCGCGACGACGAGTCGAGCCGAGCTTCCCGTGAGGAAGTCGGACAGGTGTTCTTGGCGCTGCCACGATTCGAAGTCCGCTTGGCTCAGATCCTCCGACCGGTCGACCCACATCGCGACCAGTCCGGCGCTCGGGTGGTCGAGTGCGAGCTCAGCCGAGAGCCCGTTCTCGCCGTCGCGGCGCGCCTCCCATACGAAGCGGTAGAGCAGGGTGTGGACGTGATCGCGCTCGCCGAACATCCTCCCTGCGCGGTGAAGTGCGGTCACCTGGTCAACGGCCCACCTGTTCCAGGTGTCGTGGTAACCGTCGAGCACCCAGTAAAGAGCTACGTAGCTGCCGCGGTATGGATCTCCGGTGATCTCGGAGGGATCCGGATCCCGCAGCTTCTTCATCTCGGCCGTCGCCACGAATCGTTTTCCAGCGAATTGGTAAGGCCCGATCATGCAGCCGGCGTAGAAATGATCCCGTTCGTACCATCGGTTGTAAGCGATCTCGTGTCCTCGATGCGGCTCCACGAGTGTCACGAGCATGGAGCCAAGCTTGATCGGCTCGGCCCCGGCAGTTATGCGATGTTCGCGAGGCGGTCGCTCGCCACCACCGTTGGGGCCCTTGCTTTTGTTCTTCGCGCTCTGCTCATTCGTTTCGTTCTTGTCAGGCATCAACTGTCCTTTGTGCGTGATCAAATCCTTTGTGCGTGATCAAATCCTTTGTGCGGGGTCAAATCCTTTGTCGGTTTTCAAATTCTTTGTCGGTTCAGCAGTCGTTGGATCGCAAACGATCAAATCGGCTGCTTCTCGAGCTGGGCTGCGTGCTTGGAGAGGACCTGTTTGTCGACTTTCGCCATGGGCGTGAGGGGCAAGTGGTCCACGAAGACAAGGCGGTCGGGCGCCTTGTAATCGGCGAGCTTCGAAGAGCAGAGTGCGCGGATCTCTTGAAGATCGGGACGCTCTTTCGGCGAGTTTCCCGGTGGACTTGTGGCCTCCAAAACCACGAAGGCGACGCCTATCTCTCCGAGAACCGGATCCGGCGCAGAGACCACCGCCGCCTCCGCGACCGCCGGGTGAGTTCCGAGCACGGCCTCGACCTCCGCCGGGTACACGTTGTAGCCGCCCCGGATGAACATCTCGTTCGCCCTGCCGACCAGGCGAAGGTTTCCGTCTACTCCGATCCACCCCAGGTCACCGGTGGTGAGCCAACCGTCGTCATCGAGAACATTGGCTGTCGCTGCGGCATCGATCAGCTCAGGCGTCCGACCAATACCTGAGCCAATACCTGAGCCAATACCTGAGCCAGTACCTGAGCCACGGGCGCCTACGTAACCACGCATGACGGCCCCGGACCTCATCGCCACTCGTCCGACCTCTTTGGGCGCGACATCGAATCCCCCGCGGTCCACTAGCCGCAGCGCTACTCCTGGCACAGGCTTTCCCACCGTGGTCGACGTGACCTCTACCGGATCGTCCGGTGCCGTACCCGTTCCCAACGATGTCTCGGTCGAGGTGTAACGGACGACGACCGGGCATCCGAGGCGACGCTTCATTTCGACGACGAGCTCGGGTGGCACCCGGGATGCGCCTGTTCCCACGATCCTCAGTGACGAAAGGTCTGCGTTGTCGAACGCCTCGTTTCGCAGGACCAGAGCCCACTGCGTCGGCACGCCTTGTCCCACGGTGACGCCTTCTTCAGCCATTAGACCGATCGCGTCAGCCGCCGTCCATGGATGGGGTGTGATCACTGTCGTCACTCCTCGGAGGATCTCGTCCCAGGGACGAGTCATGAAGGCGACGTGGGCGAAAGGCAACGGGGATAGGCGGCGGTCGCCGAGCCGGCAGAGAACGTCGGTGCCTGCGGCGACCGCTGCCAGGTTCCGGTGATCGAACACGGCCCCTTTGGGTATCCCCGTGGAGCCGCTCGTCCAAACGATCGCGACTGGGTCCGCTGAGCTCACTTTCGGCAAGCTTGGGCGGGGTCGGAGTGCCGCCGAGGCGAGATCGGATCGGCTCACCAAGCGTCCTGTTTCGTCCGGCAGATCGGAGCCCGCGATGTGACCGAAATCGACCACGGTCACTGCGGGTCGGATGCGCTGTGTGATCGACGAACGTTCCGGACCTGCCAAGCGGAGGTTGACGCCGGTGCTGATCGCTCCGAGACGCGCCGCTGCTTGGTAGCACACCGCGAAGTCGATCGACGAAGGAAGCATCAAGCAGACGACTTCGCCGCGCCCGACACCGAGCTCGGCGAACAGCGCCGCAACACCGTCAGCGGCCGCGTCCCATTCGCCGAAAGTCATTGCCCGGCGGCGACCAGGCGTACCCGTCTGGTGACCGACCGGGTCTCCGTCCGCCAGCTCGACGAACGCCTCTACCTCGGCGTTTGCAACGGCAGCGGCGCGAAGAACGTCGGTTACGGTTTCGAATTCGCCCCCGATCTGACGGACCGTCATAGTCGGCGGCGACAATAGGCGAAGCCACGGGCAGACCGGGCTGCGACCGCACCGGGCAGCGACCGTTCCGGCGGTGATCCGAT
>DASPVS010000361.1:0-2484 GCA_035622235.1 Acidimicrobiales bacterium
GCGCGTGGTCTTCGGGTTCCGCGTGAACAGCCCCCACGGCTCCTTTGTGATCTTGCCCACTGCTCGTATTCCTTTAGTCACTTGGAGTGCTGGAACGACTCGCTTCACCGATAGCGCGCCCCACCGGGTGTCGTGGTGACGGTGAGTGGTCGGTTGGGCAAGCGTTGGTATTTGGTTGGGGATTCGTTTAGATTCGGCTATCAAGATCGCTGGCGGGTGGGAAGGACTCTGAAGATGAAGGTGCGAACTGCGAAGTTCGTGGTGGGTATCGGTGCACTCGTTGGTGTGACGTTGGGCGTCGCGCCAGCGATGGCGTCCGCCGCGACTACATGTAACGCCTATCCCGCTTCTGTGTGCACTTCGCCATCGAGCGGTAATGACGGTGGTAAACCCCTGACAAGTGGTGCCAGTGGCACAAGCGGTGAGGTCAAGACGACTTCTGCGACCACTACGACGGGCGAGCTCGCGTTCACGGGAGCAGACATCGAACAGCTTGTCGTTATTGGAGTTGGTTGCGTAGCAGTGGGCGGAGTTCTGTTGCGCCGAGGCCGTCGCCAGCGTTCTTCCACCAACTGACTCGCATCAGCTGATCGCCACGAGCTGATCGCATTCGGTGATGCATTAGCTGATCCGCATTAGCTGATCCGTGTCGAACTGTTCGCAACTCGTCCCGGAAGTCGTCACTTTTCGGTAGTCAACGAGAGCTCGTAGTGAGCACGTTGGCCAAACGTTATGCAAACGTTTGTTTTATCGCGGCCGCCTACAGCCCAAACTCATCGGGCGGGGCGCCTGGTCGGCGTTGGGCCAACCACCCCTGCTCCTGGCCACGCGGCGGCCAGGCGCCCCAGCGCAGCTTCCTCGAAGCTGCACCACTCACAGTACACTTTTGGCCACCGGAGGTCCCAGCCACTTCTCGAGGAAGGGGTATGCGCGCTCTCCGTGCCAAGCGTGGCCGCCCTCGAACACGTCGTGCTCCACGCAGTCGAGAGCGCCCAGCGAGTCGTATACAGCACGCAGAGAGGTCATCTGGTCCTGCGCAACCTTGACCGGGAACAGATCGTCCTCGGTGCCGGTCTCGACGAGCAAAGGGCGCGGGGCGATCAGCGAGGCCACGTCGAGATGCTCGATTCGGCCGAGCATCCCGCTCATGACCTGGGACCCACACATGTTCCACGGCATCTTGTGAGACTCCGCCCAGGAAGAGAAGTAGCCGCTCACGACCGAGGCTGCGATCCGCTCGTCCAAAGCAGAAAGGAAGAGCGTCACGGTACCCCCGTAGGAAAGCCCGACCATCCCGATGCGCTGAGGGTCGACTAGAGGATGCGACTCGAGGACATCGAGGCAACGCCCGAGGTCCCAGAGATTCTGAGCCAACGGATTCTTGCCTGCCATGACTGCGTGCACGAGATTCGTGTCGCATCCGTAGTGATCGGGCGGGTTCCAATCGGCCCGTTCACCGAAGCACCTCAGATCCGGAGCGAGAACCACGTATCCCCGGCGAACGAGCTGCAGTGCGTAATCGCCCCCGGGCGTCTCTCCCTCCACGAGCCCGCAGATGAGTGATTTCCCGGGCCCGTGACCGTGCGCCGCGAGCACGGCAGGCCCGGGCTCCTTTGTTTTGTCTGGAACGAGCAGAAACGCGGGTACCGACATAACGTCCTCTGTGTCGAAGACGATTCGCTCCCGCTTGTAGCCGTCGCACTGAACCGACTCGACGGTCTCGAGCTCCAGCCCGACTCTTTCCGGGGACGGACCTAGAAGCTCCGTCAATCGTTTGCGACACCGGTCCCGCCAAGCATTCACTGCCTCGAGTTGAGAAATGTCTTCAAGCGGCAACGGATCGAGAAGCGTCGTCCTGTCCAGTTCGACCATCCATGCGTACCAGGGAGAAAAGTTTCGCTTATCCCTGGACAAGCGGCCTCCAGCTCTGGACCACGTGCCAGCAGGTGCCTTGCGCGATGTGCTGGTAGGTGAGCACGCAAGCCGAGGACGGCGGCTGATTGTTGTGGAGTTGCACCACCTGGTACTCAGAAGGACCGGCAAACTTGTCAGGACCGTACGTGAGCAGTGGGGTCCAGGTGCCAGGGAAGTTCTGGATCCGCGACATTGCTTGGACGAAGGTCCGTCGGTTGAGGTCCGGTCCGGCGTTGGTCGCAGCCGCCGCGAACAAGCGGATCTGCTGACACCACCCCGCTATCGGTCCCTGAGACTCGATGTACGGCGAGGGCTTTTCGCCGTTTATGAGCGTCTGGCCGGGCAGCGGGTTGGGATTCGCAGCGTGCCAGGTGGCGTAGCACGAGCGGACACCGGCGTCGTATCCTCCCTTGCTCTCGGGGATGGGCGAGTCGGTGCCACCAAGAGTCTGGACTGTGATTCCCTCCTGTCCGTTGAGAGCTTTCAAGTAAGGGTTCGGTATCAGCCCCAGCGTGTAATTGATCGACGACTCGTAGTCCGAGAGGAGCAACTTGGGGAAATAGTTGTCCT
>DASPVS010000362.1:0-3711 GCA_035622235.1 Acidimicrobiales bacterium
GCTGGCGGGACTGCCTGAGCTCCCGAAGAGGTCGGACGCGCCGGAATCGCCCCCACTGAGACAGCCAAATGTAAAGCTGGTGGAGGCCGAAACGTTAAAGCCTCTTGGTTGGTTGGTTGGTTGGGTTGGTGGAGGTGAGCGGACTCGAACCGCCGACTTCCACGTTGCGAACGTGGCGCTCTACCAGCTGAGCTACACCCCCAGGGTCTTTCGAGGATAGCGCCGCCTTCGCTCGTGCTTCGACAGGTCAGCGCCCCAAAGAATCTTCATGCCGGCCTCTCACGCGACTCGATCGCCTTGCGAAGACCCGCTTGAAGCACGGTCGTCGTCACATCCGACCGGCTGCGCTCCAATACCGCGCGAAGTGCATCAGTCGTGCGGCGCAACCCTCCGGTTATGGCGTCCGGGTAATCCACGGTCACGAGCATGTCGTAGACGTCTTCCATGGCCTCGAGCAGTTGTTCCCCGCGCTCGAGCTCTCCACCGCGCAACCTGTCGAGGAGGTGCCGACGCAGTTCAGATGCCGCTTCTGCGAGGCCGTTCAGCCACGCGGGCAATCCGACCCCGAGCTCCGATGCGTCGACGAGCTTCGTTCCAGCCACAAGCGACACCGTGAGCCGAGCTTCTACGAACTCCTTCTCCGCATCATGAAGGAACCCGGCCGCTGCCAACGCCCTGAAAGGCTCCAACGCTTCTTGGGCACGGCGAAGTGCGGCTTCGGCATCGGACACGAGTCGTTCGGCGTCGTCGGACTGAAGCCGATGGACGGCTCGGATCGCCATGCCACACAGGCGGATGGTTTCTCGACAACGCGCGAGCGCTTCCTCGCGCGCCTTGTGTGTGGCTTCCAGCCGCTCCCGAGCATCATCGCCCAGTGCGGCGATCTCCGCGCCCCGGGCTGTGCCTGGGTCGGGCAACGAAATCTGCGGTCTCAGCGCGCGGCGCTACGCCGGACGATGAGCTCGGGTTCGTCCGGAGCGGCAGCGGGCAGATACCGCAGCTTCGACTCCCGTTCGACTACGACGTTTCGAAAGTGGACCAACAACGCGATGTACGCACCGAGGACCAGTGCGGAGAGCGCCGTAACGACCAAGGCAGGGCGCGCAGCGGGTATCACTCCCAAAAGCCCTGTTCCGAGAACCAGGCAAACCATGAAAAGGAGAATGTCGCGCCGGCGTTTGCACGCGGCCGGGCGGAAATAGGGGTCCGTGTGCCGGGTATCGCTCGGTTCCGGTCTGTCCGCCCGGCCCGACGGTGCCTCCCATGACCCACGGTGATCACCGGACCAGGAATCGTCTTCGTCGTTCGCGCTTCCGCTGCCCGGAGAACCCGCGGGAAACACTTCGCTCCGGGGATCGCCGGCTCGAGAAGGTCCCGCAAACGAACCCTGCCCGCGCTGTGAAACCGCGCTCGAATCGGATCGGAGTATCACCAGATTGGGACGGCTGCTCACGACGGGTAGTCCTGTCGCCCCGATCGGTAGCGCATCGGGCGCATCGGCGGTTCCCAGCTTGTTCACCGGCGCCACCGACTTCGGACCAGTCCGTCGGAGAACACCCAGCTGGCGATGAAAGGACCCGATCGAGTCGCCCGATCGTTTTTCCACGAGCCGCCGCACCAGGCCGGGCCCGAGAAACACCGCCCACAGCACAACGATCAGCAAGAGGACCAAGATCACGACCCCTCGACCTACCTTCGAATGTCGAAGACCCTACGCAGCGGGTCGTCACGATTGGTGGATGGTCGGGAACCGTCCGTGCTCACGCAGTCCCCTGGACTAACCCGGGATTTCTAGCGAAGTCAGCACTCGGGCGCAAGCGAACCCTGTCTGGCTCGGGTGAACCACCGTCCGGCGGAGCATTCCACGACGACCGGGGTGTCGAAGGCGGCTGACACCTCGGACGATTTGAGCACCGTTCGCGTCGGTCCGGCCGCGATAAGCGTGCCTCTCCTTATGAGCGCGGCGTGGGTGGTTCCAGGAGGGATCTCCTCGGTGTGGTGAGTTACGAGCACCATCGGTGGCGTCGTCGGATCCTCGGCCAGGACCGCCAACCTCGTTATGAGTCGCTCGCGTGCACCAAGGTCCAGTCCTGCCGCCGGTTCGTCGAGAAGTAGCAACTCCGGCCGCCCCATGAGCGCCCTTGCCAGAAGGACCTGCTGTCTCTCGCCCTCCGACAGCACACCGAACTGTCTGTCTGCACCCGCCAAGAGACCCGCCTCCTCGAGAAGCAGATTCGCGCGCTCGTGGTCGGCGGAGTCGTACTCGTGCCACCACGGCTCCAATGCGGCGTGCTTGCCGGTCAGCACGGCATCGTGAGTCGACAACGAAGGCCGCAACGATCGGAGCATCGACTGGCTCACGAAAGCGACACGTCGTCGCATGACCCTCGCGTCGGTCCTCCTGCCTACTTCACCCAAAACCTCGACCGTTCCACGCGTCGGCAGGAGTTGCATCCCCGCGACGGAGAGAAGCGTCGTCTTGCCAGAGCCGTTCTGACCGAGAAGCACCCATCTCTCCCCGGCGCGCACTTCCCAATTCACCTCGTCGAGGATCGGATGACCGTCACGAAGAACCGAAACACCTCGCAGACATAGCGCCGGAGCTTCGGTGTCGGACCGGCTGCGTGTGCTCAAAGTGTGAGACTGGGACTGGTCAAGCGATGAACGTGTTGCCGCTCGGCAAACGCCTCGCGACGCGCCCTGCCAAGGGCGGCAGGAATTGGTCCCAGATTCGTTCCCCCATCAACCACAACCAGAGCTCTCGTCCGTTGCCGACGACGACGTCTATAAAGGACTCCCTGTCCATCCCGCGTGGCTCGAGCGACGGCCGCCAGAGCTCCCAGAGCCATACGCCTATGCAGATCTCGTCACTGAACCCGGTTCGCCAGTCGGAGCCTGCCAAGATTGACTCCCGAAGCCCACGTTTTATCTCCAGTGGCTCTTCGGGTGCGGCGAGGATCAATCCCTCGATCGGCTCCAGGGTCTCGGTCACAGATAGATCGCTCACCTGTCGCGAACCACCGGAGCTCTGTCGGTGCCGCTGTAGTTGCTCACGTGCTCTGCGTAGTCGATGAACATCGGTGCGTCAGGATCGAGCTTGCGTTGCAGTGTTCGTTCGGCGATCCGTTTGTCGAGCGCGTCGAGTCGCAGCAGGGCGGCCGGGTCGTCCAGGTCACGCACGTCGAGTCTCCCCCGCGCTCGCTCGAAGGCGAGGCGCCCGGCTTCGCTTCGCACCAGAACACTCGACCATCCGGTAAGGGACCCCACGCTACCCACGGAAAGGTCGGCTCCGCGTCCGAGGAAGTCCGCGCACTCGTCACAGCCCTTGAGAGCGGCTCCGTGGAAGTCCTTGACCGGTTCGTCGACCGCGATGCGGCCGTCGCGGTACTCGACGATCATCCGGCCGTGTATCACGTCCACCTTCGACACGCGATCGAGGTCCACGCCGCGCTTGTCGCGAAGCTCGCGCAGTATGAGCGCTTCGTAGTCGAAGCTCTTAGTACACATGAGCGCGATGGTGAGCACCACCGCATCGACGCGATGAGCACCGGTCGGCCATCTCCGCGACTGCATCGCGCGGATCCCCTCTATCTCGCAAGGGGTTCCGACGACTGCGAGACGAGGCTTCGCAGGGAGGCTGTAGCGGCTCAGGTCCAGCTCGGCGAGAGCCATCGTCTGGTTGTAGAAGCTCCCTGCCGCTTCGTTGATCTC
>DASPVS010000363.1:0-9112 GCA_035622235.1 Acidimicrobiales bacterium
GACGGCTGGGACTACGTCTCGTGTCGGCGAAAGGGTGCAAGAGCCATCGCCCGGGTGCGAGCAGGGGAAGGGCCGGGTCTGATCCACGCGCGGGTGACGCGGCCGTACTCACACTCCTCTGCGGATTCTCAGGCTAAGTACCGTGACGCTGAGGAGCTCGCGTCCGAGGTCGAACACGACCCGATCGACGTGCTCGAACGGCAGCTGATCGATGCAGGCCTATTGGACGACGAGCAAGCGTCATCTATACGCGCCGAGGCAAGCGCCATCGCGATGCAGGCGGCGGAGGAGGCTCTCGCTGCGAGGCGTCCCGATCCGGCCTCGGTAACGAACGAGGTCGTCCGGCTCCCGCTCATGACGGTGGTCGACTCTCACGCCGAGGTCGTGGAGACCGAGGAGGTCGCGAAGACCGCCGGGGCTGCGGGTGAAGAGAAACCCGGGTCGGTGGTCATGGCCGAGGCCATCCGGCTGACGCTTCACGAGCTGCTCGCGTCGGACGAGCGGATCCGGGTCTTCGGCGAGGACGTCGCGGATGCGGACGACGAGGTGCTGAGCCAGGTCGAGGGAAAAGGCGGAGTGTTCGGTGTGACGCGTGGGCTCCAGCGCAAGTTCGGTTCGGCTCGATGTTTCAACGCGCCACTCGCGGAGTCGAACATCGTCGGACGCGGAGTAGGCCAGGCGTTGCGCGGGCTCAAACCTTGTGCCGAGATCCAATTCTTCGACTACATCTGGCCGGCGATGCAACAGCTACGTAGCGAGGCTGCGACGATCCGGTGGCGCTCCCAGGGAAGTTTTTCCTGCCCTCTCGTCGTACGCGTTGCGATCGGCGGGTATCTGACCGGCGGATCGATATGGCACTCCCAGAGCGGAGAGTCGATCTTCGCCCACGTGCCGGGGCTCCTGATCGCGTTTCCGTCGCGATCGAGAGACGCCGTGGGGCTTCTTCGAACTGCATTCGCTCTCGACGATCCCGTTCTCTTCCTCGAGCACAAGCACCTGTACCGCCAGCACTACGCGGCCGACCCCATGCCGCCACCCGGATGGACAGTCCCGTTCGGACATGGCACGGTTGTCCGCCGAGGTCGTGATCTCACCATCGTCACGTGGGGAGCCACAGTGCAAAAGTCCCTCATGGCGGCAGCTCAACTCGAAGCCGACGGCTTCCAAGCAGAGGTCGTCGACCTCCGGACGATCTCACCCTGGGACAAAGAGCTCGTCGCCGCTTCGGTGCAGCACACGAGCCGGCTACTGGTCGTCCACGAGGACACGATCACCGCCGGCTTCGGAGCCGAGGTCGCGGCCTGGGCCGGTGAGAACTGCTTCTGGGACCTCGACGCTCCCGTACGCCGCGTAGGCGCGACCGACACGTTCGTCGCCTACGAACCCACGCTCGAAGCAGCGATTCTCCCGCAGGTGGACGACATAGTCAGCGGTGCGCGCTCTCTCGTCGAGCGGTGAGACGCAGATGACGCCGGAACGAGACCGTGTAGTCGTCGTCGGTGGTGGTTTCGCGGGACTGAAGGCGGTGAAGGCGTTGGCCGGAGCAGAGGCGAACGTCACGATCGTCGATCAACACAACTTTCATACTTTTCAGCCGCTCCTCTACGAAGTCGCGACCGCCGGCATGGAACCCGCTGATGTCGCCTATCCGATCCGTACGATCTTCGGGCGACAGAAGAACGTAATGTTCCGACACGGGCTCGTCGTCGGGATCGACACCGAGAAGCGGGAGGTCAAGCTCGACGGCGACTCCGCTCTTCCCTATGACTACCTGGTAGTCGCGACGGGTGCGGCGGCGGGTTTCCTCGGCGTGACCGGAGCGGCGCAGAACTCTCGTCCCCTGTACACGCTGGCCGACGCGCGCCGGCTTCGAAACGACCTACTTCTCTGCCTCGAACAAGTCGACTCGCACCCGGAACGTTTCGATGGCGGCGCCCCGGTGTTCGTCGTCGTCGGAGGAGGACCGACCGGAGTGGAGACCGCGGGCGCACTCATGGAATTGATCGACGTGACCGTGAAGCGCGACGGACTCAAGCTGGACCGCGAAAGGACCAGGATCATCCTCCTCGATGCGGCGGACCGCCTGCTCACTGCGTTTCGCCCTACGGGTAGCAAGTACGCGGAACAGACCCTCGAAAACCGCCACGTGGATATCCGACTGGAAGAGAGAGTCGCCGCGATCACGCCGAACGGCGTCAAGCTTCAGAGCGGCGAGGAGATCAAAGCGGCGCTCGTCGTCTGGGCAGGGGGAGTCACGGTCTCGGGAACGCTCGCCGACAGCCTTCCGGGCCCGAGGACGCGTGGCGGACGCATCCAGGTGGAGCCGGACCTCTCGTTGCCAGGACATCCTGAGATATTCGTGGTGGGCGACGCGGCGGCGGTGCCCGTCGGAGGCAAGTCAGACGAGATCACACCACAGCTAGCCCCGGTCGCGATCCAGTCCGGACACCACGCAGGAAGACAGATAGTGAGACGGATAGCCGGAGAACCCCCCCAACCGTTTCGCTACGTCGACAAGGGGATCATGGCCACGATCGGGCGCCGTGCCGCCGTCGCCCAGCTGCCGGTCGGTCCGATAATTCGAGGAACCCTCGGATGGCTCGCGTGGCTCGGGCTGCACCTCGTTTATCTCATCGGCTTCCGGAACCGAATTCAGGTCTTGATCAACTGGGCTTGGAGGTATCTCGACTGGACCTCCGGACCGCGTCTGATAATGGGTGACGTCGAGCGCGAGTCAGACGTCGAAATGGACTCGGAACAGCAGAGCGCAGGCGTCGGGTGAACCGCGCCAAAAACTAATCGGCGTTAGCGGCGTTCTCTGCGTTCTCTGCGTCGTCGGCGGCGAGCCATGAGGTAAGACGGGCGAGGTTTCTGGGTTGCAGGAGAGCTCCGGGCACCCACCTGCTGACAGATCGCGACACCAATCCCCCAAGATCCAGAAAGACCGCCGTCGCACTTAGGGAGTTGTGAGGCGGCAGTCCGAAAGCAGAGCACAACTCCGGAGGACCGAGATCGACCGTGGCAGCTTCGATCAGTCGCTCCGCCAGCCGCGACTCGACGCCCGCGAGCGGACCGAACGCCGGAGCGCCAGGAGGGTGCAGGACGCGAGAAGCTACGGACAGCGCGTCCTCGTTCACGCCGCTCCCTACGAGGACGCGTAACTCCTCTTCGAAGTACGACCTGAACTCACCAAGATCTCGCGGGATCAACTTCCCGGGGATTCCGAGGCGTGGGGCGACCAAGCGCGACTCGTCGTACAACCGGCCCCGACCGTCTTCGTCTAGCTCTCCGATATAACGCTTTTCCGTCAGAAGCAACGTGTCGACCAGGGTTGCATGGACCCACAGTGCGAGTTGTGGGTCCTGCGCCGCGTACGCGGCCCCGTCTTTAGTGGTGCCCTTGACCTGTCGGTGAACCGCTGCCAGCGACGCGGCGCTAGCGCGTGCGACTTCGGGAGGTCCGAAGGAGATATCGATCATCACCTCGAATGTGCGCGCCAGCCGAGAGAAGGGATCTCGTTCGAAAGACGAGTGTGACCTGACAGCCGCGCTCACGAGCGGATGCGCGAGTTGGAGCAACAGCGCTCTCGGTCCGCCGAGCAGGGTCGCCGGATGACCGAGGAGGCGTGCGGAAAGTGAATCCGGGCCCAAGAGCGCGTCCGGCGCAACTCGTCGTACGACAGTGGGACTCGGCACGTCCCAACGGTATTCGTCCTTTTGCCGAGGTCCAGGTCCGGCCGATCGCGACCCTCTCGGCCGACCCGACGCCTTCGACACCGTCTTACGGCCGGACCCAGCCGGAGGGTCGGTGACCAGCGGAAGAAAAATGATGGTCGTGTACCGCGCAGCGGCACTCCGTCAGCGCTACGGTTCAAGCGTGGCTGACCGGTTCGTTCTCCGCTCTCACGACGTGAGCGAGCAGATCGACGACGACGAGGTCACCGAAGGCCTCGACCGGATCAACAGGGACATCATCCAGCTCTTCGCCATGGTGGGAGAGGGTCTGGCCGGAGCCACTCACGCTCTTCTCGCCGGAGACCGCGAAGCGGCACGTCACTTGGCGGAGGCGGACGCCATGATCGACCGGCTATATCGCGAGGTAGAGCAATTGGCCCAAAGGCGTCTCGCCGAACGCGCGACCGGCCCCGAGGAGCTCCGGTATCTCGTCGTGGTGCTCCGCATGCTTCCCGAGCTCGAGCGCAGCGGCGACCTGGCAGAACACGTGGCGCGCAGGGCGATCAGAGGACTCGGGGTGGAGCTGTCGCCTCGTGCACGCGGCCTGGTCGAGCAGATGGGCGAAATCGCTTGCGACATGTGGCACAGGACAGCCGACGCCTACGCGGACAGGTCGCCCGACATCGACCAGGTGGAGTCACTCGACGACGAGCTCGACGAGCTGCATGTGCTTCTCACCGCAGAGATCGCGAGCGGGTCGATGGATCTCCCTGTGGCAATCGAAGGTGCACTGGTCGCGCGCTTCTACGAACGACTAGGTGACCACGCGGTCAACCTCTCGCGACGCATCGCTGTTCTGTCG
Organism: Acidimicrobiales bacterium; assembly: GCA_035622235.1. Lineage (GTDB taxonomy): Bacteria > Actinomycetota > Acidimicrobiia > Acidimicrobiales > UBA8190 > DASPVS01. The sequence goes on from DASPVS010000363.1 coordinate 4,537, forward strand.
GGACAGGCCGGAGCGACAGGCTGGGACGTGAGCGGGGTCAGCGACGTCTGAGCACTTCAGCGATGTCTGACTCGGTCAGCGACGTCTCAATAATTCCTCTGCGATCTGCACCGCGTTCAGGGCCGCGCCTTTTCGAAGGTTGTCGCCGCAAACGAAAAGTGCGAGGCCGTTGCGAACGCTCTCGTCGCGTCGGATCCTCCCTACAAGGGTGGGATCGGCGCCGCTCGCCCGCAACGGTGAAGGAAGATCGTCGAGCTTCACCCCCGGGGCGTCCGAGAGGATCTGGCGCGCCTCGTCCGGCGTCAGCTCGTCCTCGAACTCCGCGTTTATCGAAAGGCTGTGGCCGGTGAAAACCGGCACCCTCACGCAAGTCCCCGAGACCGCCAGAGTCGGGATACCAAGGATCTTGCGACTCTCGTTGCGCAACTTCTGTTCTTCGTCGGTCTCCTCGGATCCATCTGCGACCATCCTCCCGGCCAACGGGAGGACATTGTGAGCGATCGGACCGGCGAATTTGGCGGGCTCGGGGTAGTCGAGCGCCGAGCCGTCGAAGGTGAGCTCTGCCGCTCGGTCGGCGGTCTTCTTCAGCTGCTCTTCGAGCTCTCTCACTCCTGCAGAACCGGCGCCGCCGACGGCCTGGTAGGTCGAGACGACCATTCTGCGAAGAGACGCCGCTCGGTGAAGTGGTGCCATGACCGGCATCGCGACCATGGTCGTGCAGTTCGGGTTAGCGACGATCCCCTTTTCGATGTGGTCGAGCTCTGCAGCGTTGACCTCCGGGACCACGAGCGGCACTGCGGGATCCATCCTCCACGCGGAGGAATTGTCGATCACCACGACCCCGCTCTGCGCCATGCGCGGCGAAAGCTCGCGCGAAGCAGCGGCACCTGCTGAAACCAGCGCTATGTCGACACCGCCGTAGTCCGCCGAAGACGCCTCTTCGATCTCCACCTCGGCACCGTCCCATGGAAGGCGTCGGCCGGCGGAGCGCGCAGATGCGAAAAACCGGATCTCGGACACCGGGAAGCGGCGCTCGGCGAGCACCTCACGCATGACTGTCCCGACCTGGCCGGTGGCACCCACCACGGCTACACGCATGTCAAAAGGTTAGAGGCTTCATCCCACTAGGACAGACCCAGACCGAAGGCATCGTGCAGGGCCTGGACGGCCTGCTCCACACGATCGTCCCGTATGACACAAGTGATCCTGATGGAAGAGGTCGAGATCATCTCGATGTTGATGCCCGCCGCGGCCAGCGTCTCGAACATGGTCGCGGTGACACCTGGGTGACTCCTCATCCCCGCACCGACCAGAGAGACCTTGGCGATCGAATCGTCCGAGAGGACCTCACTGGCGCCGATATCCGCCGCCAAGGCTCTCGTGACTTCGAGACTCGGTTCCAGGTCGACCCTCGGGACCGTAAAGGAGATGTCGGTCGTCCCGTCGTGCGACGTGTTCTGGACAATGGTGTCCACGTTCACGTTCTTGTCTGCGAGCGCTCGGAACAAGCGCGCCGCGAGCCCGGGCCTGTCGGGCACGCGGGTGACCGTCGCCTTCGCTTCTGAAGTGTCGTGAGTCACTGCGGTTACGACGGCCTGTTCCATCTCCTTGTCCTCCTCTGTGACCCATGTGCCGGGTTCCCACGTGAAGCTCGACCGCACGTGCAGGGGCACGTTGTGGTTGCGGGCGAACTCGACCGAGCGAAGCGCGAGCACTCTTCCGCCGCTGGCCGCTATTTCGAGCATCTCCTCGAAGCTCACGCGCGAAAGCCGGCGAGCCTCCGGGACGATGCGGGGATCGGCGCTGAACACGCCCGTCACGTCCGTATAGATCTCGCACGAACCGGCGCCGAGGCTCGCGGCGAGCGCGACAGCGGTGGTGTCCGAACCGCCCCGGCCGAGCGTCGTGATATCACGGTCGGTCGACACGCCCTGGAACCCCGCCACCACCGGGACCCGCCCGCATTCGAGCGCCTCGCGCAAACGCTCACCTTTGATCTCGAGGATCTTCGCCCGGGTATGAGACGTATCGGTGATGATCCCCGCCTGACTGCCCGTAAAGGAGAGGGCGTCGATCTCGAGCTCGGCGAGCGCCATGCACAGAAGTGCCATCGACATCCGCTCGCCCGCCGTGAGCAGCATGTCCATCTCACGAGGCGGTTGGACTGCGCTCACGTCCCCGGCCAGGCGAATGAGGTCGTCGGTGGTCTTGCCCATGGCGCTCACGACCACGACGACGTCGTTTCCCTGCCGTCGGGTGCGCGCTATGTGGTCGGCGACGGCGCGTACGCGCTCAGCGTCACCGACCGAGGTGCCCCCGTACTTCTGGACTACCAGGCCCATCCCGCTGAAGTTACCTGCTCGACGTTGTGTGCTCGGGCAGTGACCACGGCTTCAGGTATCGTCGTCGGCCATGCCGACGGAGAAACGAGCCCGCAAGCGTGCGGCTCGGGAGGCGAAATTCGCCGAGCTCGAGCGTCAGCGCAAACGCCGGCAAGGTATCCGCCGTGCCATCACCTTCGCCGTCATAATCGGCATCGCAGTCGGGATCTACTTCCTGGTCCGGTCTCCCAGCTCGAAGAAGAGCACGGCGTCTACGACGGAGTCTGCAACGCCCACCACCGCCACGACGACGGTCGACCTGGCCAACTACACGACATCGGCCAACTGTCCTGCGAGCTTCACGGGGAAGCTCGTGAAGCCCTCGTGGACCCATGCCCCGCCGCTCACGATCAACCCTGACCGCAAGTACACCGCCACCGTCACGACCGATGTCGGCTCGTTCACGGTGGACCTCGACGCGAAGACGGCGCCGCAGACCGTGAACAGCTTCGTGTTCCTGGCAGAGAACCACTTCTACGACTGCGTGATTTTCCACCGCGTCATCCCGGGCTTCATGAACCAGACCGGCGACCCTACGGGTACCGGAACGGGCGGCCCCGGCTACACGATCCCCGACGAATTCCCGAAGGCTGCGTCGAACCCCTCGAAGCAGTTCCCGCTGGGAGGCGTCGCGATGGCCAACACCGGCCAGCCGAACAGCGGAGGAAGCCAGTTCTTCATCGTCACCGGGTCTGAAGGTGAGTCACTGCCTCCCAAGTACACGCTCTTCGGACAAGTGACATCCGGGATGTCGGTCATCGACAAGATCAACCAAGACGGCAACGCGAACCCGAGTTCGAACGGCGTTCCTCCGAAGGTGCTGCATCGCATGATCTCGATTCAAATCAACGAGACCTGACCTAACGAGACCTGGCCGACCGACCGCCGAGACCGATCAACAGGGCAGGAAGTCGAGCAACAACCGGTTCAAGTCTTCGGGTGCCTCGAGCTGCAACCAGTGCCCGGGCCCTTCCATGCGCTCGTAGCGCCAAGACCCACTCACGTACTCCCTCGAATCGGCCATCTGCCTTTCCGTGAGGGCGAAGTCACCGCTACTCCAGACGCCCATCGTGGGAGCCGCCACGTCTGGGAGCTCCAAGACCGGCTCGACGAGGACTCTCGGATGGACGTTCGCCCGGTACCAACAGAGCCCGGGTGTGAGGGACTGGTTCTTCTCGAGAACCTCGATCACCGCGTCGGCGTCCGGATGACGCGACCACAGCCGCAGGTTTGCCCAATCGTCGGACGACAGCCACCGCTCGGCTATGCCCTCGAACTGGAAGAGCAGCATGTACCACGACTTCTCCCTCTGTTCGAGACCCGCCCCTGCAAAGGCCTGCGGGTTTCCGACCGAGAGCGCGACCAGGTGGTCGACGCGATCTTGTGAGAACGAACCCAGTACCCAGGCGAGTGCCGCGCCCCAATCGTGCCCGACGACGTGAGCCCGATCTACGCCCAGCGCGTCGATCACGGCGATGACGTCTCCCGCGAGCAACAGCAGGTTGTACGCATCGACGTCGGTGGGTTTGTCCGATGCCCCGTACCCGCGCAGGTCAGGCACGATCACCTGGAAGCCGGCTTCTGCCAGTGCAGGGACTTGATGCCGCCAGAGCCGGCCCGAATCCGGGAATCCGTGAAGGAGGACCACGGGCCGTCCCTCCTCGTCGCCCGTGACCTCGACGTGTATGTTCACGCCTCCGCTGTCTACGTCCATGGTCTTAGGTCCTCCGTGTCGCGTTTCCCGACGGTTCAGCGATTGCGGTAGCGGGCCTGTCTCTTCTCGCGAAAGGCCTGCAGTTGCTCCTTCGCGTCGTCTGTGCCGAGAGTCAAGATCTGGGTGCGCGCTTCGAGGTCGATCGCGGCCTCCAGGCTCGAGATCTCCAGATTCGACCACAAGGTGGCCTTCCCCATCCAGGTCCCGAAGGGGGTGTTCGCGACGATTGCGTCCGCGAGGTCGAGTGCTGCATCCACCACGTCCCCATCAGGAAGGACCTCGAGCACGAGCCCGATTCTCGCCGCCTCCACGCCGCTAACCCGCCGGCCCGTGAGCACGAGCTCTGCAGCGCGCGTCGCGCCGACAATGCGCTGGAGCAACCAGCTCAGCCCCATCTCCGCACCAGATGCGCCGATCTTCACGAAGGCGTCCACGAACACGGCGGACTCCGACGCCAGTCGGAGGTCCGCCCCGAGTGCCA
>DASPVS010000364.1:0-3776 GCA_035622235.1 Acidimicrobiales bacterium
CCTGACGCGCGATGCCCGCAAACAGACTTTCAAGCTGCTCAACGTTGTTACGAGAGCGGATGACAACGGTAATGTTCGGATCTTCGATGTCGCATGTGGCTTCCAACAGCGCGTTGACGCAAGAGTTCAATCGGAGGATCAACGACCGACCGACCGACCACAGGGACTCTTAGCAGGTTGGTTTCGTGTAGCAGCATGGCGCCTTTCGTCCCCCCAAACAGCCTTTCACGATCCCGTGGACGGGTTCGATATCTCGATGAGTGACGCGACGCGAGAGGGAGGCGACAACAGTCGCTCCCTCCCGCGTCACAGTGTCATTTGTTTGCTCGCCTGCTATCGCGGTTGAGACGTAGTCTGCACCGCGATATGACCGATTTCTCGAGCAACTCGCGCACGCTGCTCTTCTGCTTCGGAAGCTGCGCGAGCACTTTCCTCAGCCTGCTGTACCTGGCTGTACAACGGCTCGGGCGGCGGAGTGTATTGCATGTGTCCTCCCTTCTCAGCTGTTGGGATGCCCAATGCATTCCCAACTGCATTCAACGTCGCGGGAGGACTCGAGGGAAGATCTAGGAGCGAAACGTGGACAAGATGGCGCAGCTGCTTTCTTCCGAGAATTCGACAGGAGTCGCTTCTCCCTTCGGCAGACACTCATCGTACCCTTGGTCTGGTCCGTTCGGTCCAACCAACTCGACAACTCTTTGATCAGGGGAAGCCTCTGGTTTTCGCCTCAGGTGGTGGTTCCCTTTCGCACCGCGTACTACCTCGGAACTACTTCATTTGGCCGTCGGTTCGGATGGCCTACGGCTCGGCGAATTTCCGCCTAGACGAGAACGGAGGACATTTCGACTCTCACAGGTAGCCCAGACGGGGCGGCGAAAGCCAAGACATTCCCGCTGCTGGATATGAGGTCCGTTCCGAGTTTGTGGGTGCGGCGAAGATCACCGCGATAGGTAAGTTGCCGCTGGGGCCGCCTCGCCAGCCTCTACCGCGCTCTTAACGAGCTTGTTGGCCCAGTCCACGGCCTCGGAAACGTTGGAGAGCACTTGCAGGCCGTCGGCGGCCTCTGCGTAAAGCCCGTCCCACTCGGGCCACAAACGGACCTCCGGCGGCCACTCGCCGGCCCGCCTCGCCGCGAAAAGCCGACTCCCGACCTCATTGAGCGTCTCGAGATCCGGTGGGTCAGTCTCGACTAGCAACTGCAGGTCGACCAGGTCGTGAGCTCGATCGTTGGTACCCAGCACGTTGGGTGTGCTGCACGCATGAAGCTTCTGGGCAATCTGGTGCTCCGTAGCGAGAAGGGGCACCGGATTGGGAAGCGGTAGCTCGAGTTCCCCAAAGAGTTCGAGGATGTCCGTGGCGATGGTTACCACGGCCGTTTCCGTAGATCCGACCTCGTCGCGACCCAGCTCAAAGTCCAGTGTTTTAATCGAGTCGCCCTTGTAGGACAGCTTGACCTCGAAGGGACGCATCACGTATTCCTTGGGGACACCCGCTGGCTCAGGGGTTTTCTTGTGGACGAGACGACCAGTAAATCCACCCCAGCCGGAACGTAGGTTCTTCTCTAGAGCGTCCAGGTAGTCCTCGAGAGCCATATCGGCGCGCCGTGACCCATCGACGTCTGGAGTGAACCTGCTCCCTGCTTCGCCAATTCGGAGTTTCATGGCGGTACCGCCTTTGATGACGCCTGGCGGCAACATCTGGCTGATTGCCGTGTTGCAGACGGCCACGGTGATCCGCTGCTCGGTCGTCTCACGTCGTTTTGCGAGGTTCCTGATCCGCGCGAGCAGCGAGGTCGCATTCGGTGGCGGTCCCTTGGGTTTGTGAGGTGTTGGCATCAGCCTGTCTCGCTGAGTTCCTCGAGGACTTCCTGTTCCTCGAGCCGCGTCAGGAGGCCCTTCTCTCTGGCGACGCGCGCTGCCTCAAGGAGACGGGTCCTCATCACATAGGGTTTGCACTCTACGAGTGCCCTCGCCACCGTGGTCGAAGGGATCCCGTCATAGATCGTGATGTCGGCGTCGGGCACCTTTTCCTGGCGCACGTCAAGCCACTTTGGGAACCGCGCCCGCGTCCGTCGGTTCACACCGACTCGCACATGACGTGGAGCAAGGGGCAGCAGTTCGTGTAGCGCCAGGACGGTATCTCCAGTGAGGTGGGCATCCCTACCCACTCGCAAGACGGCCTCGGCGTACTGATCGAGCTGGGCCCGGGGCATTTGGCCGAAGCGGTAGAGCCCGTAGGCGACGTGCTCGAGGCCCCCATGCTCGGCAAGCTTCGGGAGCTCACCAGGAGGAATCTCGAGGTCAATAGCATCCTGGGTGGTGACGTACCCGAAACAACCTAAGGCGTGCTCCCACAGGCGCTGGCGGTATGTGTCGGTTCTGGGCATCCGTCACCTCCTCTGTCACAAGTCTACCTAAATAGGTATAGATTAGCCACGGCCCATCATAGGGCCCGGCACAACCATACCTAGAAGGGTAGAGTTTTGCCACCGCCTTCGTTCGGTTCTCTGCTTAGAAACGGGTACCCACCCGGATCCCCCCCCCAACAGCCGAACACGCAACTCTTCCTGGGAACCCGGGCCGATCGCCCCCGCTCAAAGGCCCACCGCCTTAGCTCCGGACACGCAACAATCCAGTAGATACCCTCCGCTCACGTCACGATCCTCCAGGTCCAAGCCCTTTATTCGCTTAAGGGGTTGCACATCGAGGCCGACGATCGACAAAAGAGCGGATGACCAGAATAAGCCCCGACGAGGACCACAATGACGCCGAATTTCTGGTGGTCTGGCGCGCCCGAAACGACGCACGTGACGTGTTCGAGACCCTCGTGGGCCCGATGCGCCAGGCGGCCCGCCAGGGCATTCGTCGCATGGGGTTGGTCCCCGACGAACACGACGTCGAGGACGTCGTGTTCACGGCGTTCAAGGAGTATCTGAAGATCGCGGCGAGGCGACAGGTGCGCTGTCCCGTCCAATTCGCCAAGCGCCTCGCCAACCTCCGTGGACGCGACAGGGCTCGAGCCATCCACCGCGCGCGCGAGGACATCGATAACAGCGCGTGGGTCATCGGAGAACTACGTGTCCCTGACGAAGATGCCGAGGCGACCGTCGAAAGGGAGGAACTGGCGAGTCAGGCAGTCGAGTGCATGGACCGGCTCACCTCTGACCAGCGTGACGTCATCGAGACGACGATCCTGCGCCAGATGTCGCTCTCCCATTGGGCAAGCGCTCGCGGGAAGTCGCATCAAGCAGCGGGCCAGATGCGTCTGCGCGGTCTTCAAGCACTTCGGCGCTGCATCGATGCCAAGCACGCTGCCGCCGCCGATGACGACGAGGACGACAAAAGGAGTAGAGATGCCTGAGATGGACCAGAATCGACTCGCCGACATCGTCGATGAGCAGATGCGCTACCTGCGGGGCGAAGGCCCCCAGCCCGACCTCTCCGCGCTTTCCGACGACGAGCGGACAGAAGTCTTCGAGCTGCTCGAGCTCGTCGACGCACTCGCCGATCGCCTCCCCGACCCACCGCCACTGGAACAGGACCCCATCGCGCTCCGCCTTGGGCTTGTCGCAGCCGAGCCTCCCGATTATGCCGACCTCTCCGATCCCAGTGGGTACCTCAACCCCGTCGTCATCTCCACCCACGAGCTCGTCTACCGGTTCGCCGGCGCCGTAGAGGTCGACGAGCCTCAGCTGGCGGAAGCCCCGTGGCAGTACTCCATGCACTATCGATCCCTCGCCGAGGTCGTCCTCCTCGTCACCTTCGACGCCGATGCGG
>DASPVS010000365.1:0-6476 GCA_035622235.1 Acidimicrobiales bacterium
AAGCAGATGCCCGACATCGACATGGATTTCGACGAGCGTTACCGCGCTGAGATGATCCGCTATGCAGCGGAACGTTATGGCTCGGACAGGGTCGCGCAGATCGTCACTTTCTCGACGATCAAGGCGCGTGCTGCGGTTCGCGACGCGGCTCGCGTCCTCGGTTATCAGTACCAGGTGGGCGATCGGATCGCGAAGGCGATGCCGCCGCTAATCATGGGGCGCGATACGCCCCTTCGCGCCTGCCTCGATCGCGTCGAAGGTCACGAGGACGGGTACGTGAGCGCCCAGGGTCTCAGGGACATGTACGCGAGCGACCCCGAGGCTCGACACGTCATCGACGTCGCCAAGGGCCTCGAGGGGTTGAGAAGACAGGACGGGATCCACGCAGCCGCGGTCGTGATCACTCGCGATCCCCTCACCGATTACCTGCCCGTGCAACGCAAGCCGGAGAGCGGTCAGGACCCTTCCGAAGCCCCGGTCGTGACGCAGTACGAGATGCACGGGGTGGAGAAGCTCGGTCTACTGAAGATGGACTTCCTGGGCCTTCGAAACCTCTCTGTCATCGAGCGGGCGATCGACCTGATCGAAGCGACCGAGGGGAGGCGACCCGACATAGATGCGATCCCACTCGACGACGACAAGACCTTCGCGATGTTGCGCCGAGGCGAGTCGATTGGTGTCTTCCAGCTCGAAGGAGGTGCCATGCGCTCTACGATGCGTGCGCTGGCACCTACGTCGTTCAACGACGTGGCCGCTCTCGTCGCGCTCTACCGACCGGGCCCCATGGCAGCCAACATGCATCGCGATTACCCGGAGCTCAAAAACGGCCGTAAAGCGGTTAGCTATGTACACCCCGAGATGGAGGCGATCCTCGGCGACACGTACGGGTTGATGCTGTACCAGGAATCCATGATGCGTGTCGCGCAGCGCTTCGCCGGCTACACACTCGAAGAGGCCGACAATCTCCGCAAAGCCTGCGGAAAGAAGAACCGCGCTCTTATCGCTGCCGAACGCGAGAAGTTCGTGAAGGGCTGCGCTGACCAGGGATACGGCGAGGCTCTCGGTACAGAATTGTTCGACATCATCGAGCCGTTTGCAGACTATGCGTTCAACAAATCCCACTCCTATGGCTACGGGTTCGTTGCCTACCAGACGGCGTGGCTCAAAGCTCATTATCCAGTCGAATACCTTGCAGCGCTTCTAACCTCGGTCAAAGACGACAAGGACCGCACAGCGGTTTACCTCGGCGAATGCAGAACGCAGGGCATCGAAGTGCTCGTTCCGGATGTCAACCGTTCGGCAGCCGAGTTCACCCCCCTCGTGGGGGAAGACGGCAACCGGCGAATAGTGTTCGGCCTCGCGGCGGTACGAAACGTGGGGGAGGGCTTGGTGGAACGGATCGTCTCAGAGCGACAAGCCAACGGTCCGTTCAGCGATTTTTACGATTTCTGCCGGCGAGTGGATCCCGTTGTCCTCAACAAACGAACTGTGGATTCACTCGTAAAAGCTGGAGCGTTCGACTCGGTGGGCCATCCGCGCCAAGGTCTGTGCCTCGTCCACGAAGAGGTGGTCGATCGCACCCTCGAGCGGAGGCGAGAAGAGCAAGCCGGAATCTCGACCCTGTTCTCCCTGCTCGAAGACCAAAACAGCAACGCAGACGGTGCGGCGCCCCCTGGCTTCGCAGAGGCGCGGGTACCGATCCCTGACGCGGAATTCGACAAGTCGCAACTCCTCGCCTTCGAAAAGGAAATGTTGGGTCTGTACGTGAGCGACCACCCCCTTCGAGGGTTCGAGTCCGCACTCGCGAGGCTCACCGAGTGCTCCATCGCAGATCTCAAAGAGGAAGATTTCAGCCCTGCGCCGGACGCGAATGGGCGTGAGGGGATGGTGCGTGTCGTTGGCGGAGTGGTCACCGGGCTCACTCGGCGCTACACCAAGCGCGGGGAGCTGATGGCGACGTTCGTCCTCGAGGACCTACGCGCGTCGATCGAGGTGTTCGTCTTCCCAAAGGCTATGCAGGAGGTGGGTGCGCTTCTCGAAGACGACGCACTCGTCGTCGTGAAGGGAAGAGTCGACCAGCGAGACGACCAGACGAAGCTCGTGTGCATGGACGTTCAGCGCCCGGAGCTCTCCGCGGATGGAGTCGGAGAGCTGACGGTCAGGCTTCCCGTCGGAGCACTCACCGATCCCGTGGTCGGAAGGCTCAAGCAACTCTTTGCCGAGCACCCCGGGGAACAGCCGGTCCGGTTGCAGGTCGGCGCGACAACTCTCCGTCTTCCCCCCGAGTTCAACGTCGACAGTCGTCGAGGACTGGTTGGAGAACTCAAGGTCCTTCTCGGTCCCCAGGCGATCACCGCCTGAATTACCTCTGAATTGCCTGATCAGGGGCCTTCTGTACAGCTTCGACCACGCGCCGGTGGGCGCCGGGACCTCTCGACGCAATGCTCAAATGCCTGCGCCGAATGGGCTGGTGTGCTCGCGATCCCGTATTCTGTAAGGACCACTCGGGGGGCTCGGTAGGGGCATCGCTCGTGTCAGCGGCCTGCTCCCGGCCCCAGGAGTGCAGAGATAGCTGGACGAGCACGGAGCAGGCGATGTCGCTTGAAGTCGGGACAAAGGATTGCACTTCCCTGAGCGATGCCGAGCTGGCCGACATGGCCGATCTCTGCGTCGAGCGTGAGCCACAGTTCGACATCGGTTTCCTCTCCAAGCAGTGCGAGGAGTGGGTGCTCGTCACCCAGGTGCGCGAAGGGAACAAGCTGCGTGGCTACTCGTTCTGCACGCTGGAGCGGATAGGTGGAACGCCTTCGCTCCTGATCGGCGTCGCCACGGTCGACCACACGGCGAAGGCGGACCAGACTCTACGACTCCTGATGGGCGATCAGTACCGCCGGGCGGTGTTGGCCTTCCCCGACGAGGACGTCTTGGTCGGTGCGCGCATGGCCACGCCTCATGCGTTCCAGGCGTTCGCGGGCCTCACAGATCTCGTACCTCGCCCTGACCACAAGGCGTCTGGGGAGGAGCGGGCATGGGGAAGACGCCTCGCCAAGCGCTTCGGAGCAGAGGGGCGGATAGACGATCGGACCTTCGTTCTCGCCGGCGATGGTTCCCCGACCGGAGCACTCGACTTTGGCGGTCCCAAGGTGAAGGACCCTGACCCTCACGTGGGCAATCTTTTCGTCGACGTGGACGTCGCGCGTGGGGACCGCCTCGTTGCATTTGCCTGGGCAATGGCGGAGGACCTCGCTTCGGGCAACCTCTCGTCCGGTAAAGCGGCACGCTAGCCAGTCTTCCCGGCGACCTCGCCCTCGATCAGACGAGGTCGATCAGGCCCTCCCAGCCCGAGGGGGGAACGTCGAGACGCCAGTACTGCTCGGGTACGTTCGCGTCGAGACGCTCGTCGAGGGCGTGCTCCTCCCTGAGTGGGGGGAGTTGGCTCGTGTACCGGGCGATCGCCGCCCGCTTCAGCCTCATGTCGGGCTCGATGGGAACCACAGCGGGCGTTGGCCAGAGGCCGCTTTTGAAAAGCGTCGTGACACGCCACGCCAGAAGTCCCGGAAGATGTTTGTAACCGTGATCCTCGTAGCAGAACCACGACGGGATCACACCGTCGCGCATCATCGACGCACGGGCCAGGATTCCGGCGTCATGAGCGCAGACGTGATCGGGATTAGCGATTCCCATGGGCAAGAAGACCGACGTCGGCTCGAGATCCTTCAAAGACTTCTCCAGCGCCGGCGCGACGTCGTGGGGAGTCGGTCGGTCCTTTTTGTCGAGATACTGATGATCCGGGAACTCGAGCCACACGGCCTTGGACCCCAGTTCGGCGAGCGCCGCGAGGTCCTCCTCTCGACGGACGGCCACGACGTCGTCGCCTGGTGCGAAACCGCCGGACGCATCCCAGTCCGTTGGGGTCTCGGGGTAAGCGGGAGGCCGCCCGCCGTTCACCGTCAAAACGGTCGTGTCCGAGTAGGTGCCGAGAAGATGGGAAGCACCGAGTGCTGCGTCGTCGAAATGGGGTGAAACAACGACGATCCGGCGAAGTATGTCTGGCTCGACCGCCCCCCAAGGCAAAGCCCGCAACGAATCTGTTCCGGCCACGGCTCAGGGACGGGGGAGGAAGGCGGTCACGGTCTTGTAGCAGTGCCCGTCGCGTGGCCTGCTGAGCTCCACGAGCAGATAGTGGGTTTTGAAGCCCAAAGCCGTAGCCAGCTGCTTTCCCGACAGACGGTCGCGTCGGGAAGCCCATAGCGCGGCCAACGCGCGCCGGTCCTCGACCGGAAGCCAGTTGTCGCTCCTCGGCCATCCGAACCGGACCCAAACTGTTCCGTCCTCTTTTCGACGGAACAGCAGTGGTCCCTGCGCAGGCGCGACGAGCGCCACGGACGGCCTCATCCCGCGGAACTCCCAATAGGGGGCGGAGGTCCCCGGAAACCCGAGGACGTGTTGTTCGGGCGGAGCGACCAGATGGCGCAGCACCCTGCGAGCACGCCGTCCCCGCATGTTCGCGATCGGTTGAGACACGTTCTTCACGGTCACCGCTTCTGGCTGCGCCAGATCGTCGCGCTCAGGGTCCTTGGCCGGCATGGCGTCGACCAGGTCGAAAGCGTTCAAGTCGGGCTCGCGGCCGGGTCTCCATCTCACTCGCAGGCGGGCAATCGCACCGGTCGACAGGTCGACCGAAGTCACGTCGTCGTTGTTGCAAGCCAGGACCAGATAACGCCGGCTTCCCGCAGCGGTCGCCGGCGCCCGCCGGAGTCGGCGCAGCGGCGGCGCCTGACGAGCGCCGTCCCGGAAGACCGTCGGACCCGCCACAAATCCGTCCACCGGAGCGACGGTGTCAGCAAGGGCGTCGGAACTCAGGGCCTTCGGGCGAGCCGACCGGCTGCTCCTATCTCGCTGTCGCCCTCGTGCCGACCCCGCTTTGTCGGATCTCCGTCGTTCGCGCGTCGCTGGTGTCGCCCGCGAAGTCGGTGGCTCACCCGGGTCGGGCGTCTTGTCGCTGTTCGTGCCGACGCTTTCGGCCTCGAACCCTGGATCGTCTTCGAGACCAGGTTCTATTTGACCGGCTTGGCTCAACTGGGCACCCCGCACGTCTTCCTCGTCATCGTTGGGTCAAGCACTCCCTCTTTGGGCCAAGCCCTCATCTTTGGGCCGAGCACTCCCTCTTTGGGCCAGGCCCTCATCTTTGGGCCAGGCCCTCATCTTTGGGCCGAGCAGTCCATCTTTGGGCCGAGCAGTCCATCTTTGGGCCAAGCCCTCATCTTTGGGCCAAGCCCATCCTCGGGTCAATCAGCGTCGCTCTCCACCGAACCCAATTCGAAGTCGCGACCATCGGCTCGCCTCGCCGCCTCGAGGCTGGCCTCGAGGGCAGTTGCGGAGTCTTCCGGCTCGTGACACACGAACCTCCGGCAGACGTACGCCAAACCTTCTTTGCGTCCTTCCCAGAGCAGGGACTGGCGGGGTTCTCCCCACGACATGACCACCGTTGGTTCAAATCGCCTCTGGACGACGTCGACGAGGTCACGGCGGTCGCCTGCGATGACTACCTCGGTTGCGCCGCCACCGTTCATGGCAGCTGCGGCGATGGAGTTGGCGAGGGCAAGCGGATGCTCGCGCGCGAGAGGGGCGAGGACGTCTACGAGCGAGGCTCCCCGATTTTCGAACGTCTCGTCACCGGTCAGCGCCGCAAGCCTGAGCAGCGCTGTGGCGGCGACAGAGTTTGCTGACGGGGTCGCCCCGTCGAGGACGTCGCGCGGTCTCACTACGAGCGTCTCGGCATCTGATCCTGAGGTGAACAGAGGCCCGCCTTCTTTGTCCGAGAACAACCTCGTGAGCTCTTCGGCCGCCCAGGACGCTCTGTCGACCCAATGCGCCCGGCCGCTCAGCTCCGCCATTCGGGTGAAACAGTCGACGAGCCACGCGTAGTCGGCTGCGAACGCGAGGTGCCGTGCGCGACCACCTTGCCAGCTGCGCATCAGTCGCCCGTCTTCTGTGCGGCGCATCTCTGTCCAGAGGAACTCGGCAATTTCCCCCGCTGCTGAAGCCCAGTCGGACCTGCCCATCGCGCCGGCCGCCTCGGCCAGTGCCGAGCAGAACATCGCGTTCCATTCGGTGAGGACCTTGTCGTCGAGGCCGGGTCTCACCCGGGTCTCGCGTGCGTCGAAGAGCTCCCGGCGGGCCAACTCGACTTCGGGCGGCCGAACGATGACAGCTCCGGGGGGGCGTCGGAGGATCGAGCGACCCTCGAAGTTCCCACCTGCGTCCACCCCGTACCAATCGACGGCGACCTGGGACGGCTCGTCACCGAGGACTTCTCGAATCTGCTCCAGCGTCCACAGATAGAAGAGGCCTTCTTCCCCGTCGGAGTCGGCGTCCTCTGCCGAGCAGATACCACCTCCCGGGCTCGAGAGGTCACGGAGCACGTAGGCGACTGTTTCCTCTACGACCTGCCGCCACGACTGGTCTCCCGTGAT
>DASPVS010000366.1:0-4145 GCA_035622235.1 Acidimicrobiales bacterium
GGAATGCTGAAATTGATTGGTTGACCCGTCAGCTGTCCACCTGCAGTGACCGCCGCCGTCTTTAGGGTGCCGATGTCGACTTCGTCCTCCTCGTTGACGCCCGATATGCCCGCCAGTGGCGAGGCCTCGAGGATCGCGGCGGTATCACCCGGAGGCAGTCCGCTGCACGAGACCGGCACCGTCGAGTTGGCGGTTACCCCTTGCAGCAGAACTGATTGACCGCCAACGGTGCACAAAGGCGCCGCCGAGGCCGTCGTCGCGCTGCCCACAAGGATCGCAGCAGTCATCACACCCGCCACGAGCGAAGTTGACAACAGCGTCATGACGACTCTCGACATGACCCGCTTTGGCTGTCGCCGAAACACCATCACTTCCCCCTTCCGGCGGTGAAACCTGGCTGTGCCCCCGGAACCCCCGGCCCCAGGCTGACCGCTCAAGGGCGACAATCTGGTCCCCCGAGCGGCCAATGTCAAGATCGCCCCAACTCGGGCTTAGCCGCGCGAAGCTCTTCGAGCAGGGCGAACTGCCAGGATCTCAATGTGGGGGACCATGAAAAAAGCGTTGGAATCTCTGGACCAACTTCGCCAGGCCTCCGCGATGGCCTCGAGTTCGGCTGGATAGCTCAACCCGTATTCGACGGCCTGGCTCCCGAACGACGAGGACACGGTCCGTTCGGCCCACAGGTCGCCCCACCAGCGACGGGATTCGGGCTCCGCGAAGGTCCAAGTCGAGCTTGACACACGGAGGTTCTCGAATCCGGCCGCGCGTACCCACGTGATCAGGTATCTACCCGCATCGGCCTCACCGGAGTTGTGGGCGGTGACCTCGTGGTAGAGCTCCATCCAACGGTCGAGAACCGGGTCGGGCGGGCCCCACACGAATCCTCCGTAGTCAGAATCACGTACCGCTAGCAGGCCACCCGGACGCAACACCCGCCGGACCTCGACGAGCGCGTCGATCGGACGGGCAAGGTGTTGGAGGACCTGGTGCGCATGGGCGACATCGAACGAGGCATCGGAGAGCGGAAGTCGGAAGATGTCGCCCATGGCGAAAGACAAACCGGCGGTGTCGGCGCGAGGACCGATCGTGGTCTTGGCTCCTCGAAGGACTTCGAACGCCGCGTCGATCCCGAGAGTCCCACCCGGTGCAAGAGTCCCATCCGGGGCGACACGCTCGGCCAGATCCAGTGAAATGGTTCCGGGCCCGCACCCGAGGTCCAGCAGTCGTTGTCCGGGGCGTAGTTCGTTCAAGAGAAACGCCGCCGAGTTCTCGGCGGTACGCCATTTGTGGCTTCGAAGAACCGACTCATGGTGGCCGTGGGTGTAGGTGGCCCGGCGATTCACTGCGGCACTCACTGCAGATCGCGGAGGATCGATGCCGGTGTGACCAAGCGGGCGGGCACGACAGCGGTCATTGTCGCCGCTTGAACCACTCGATATCGGATCCCGCTCCGTCGAAGAAGGTTCGTGAAGCCCACCGGAGTCAGACCGAAGGGTTCCATTCCCGGATTGGTGAACTGGGAGATGTCGGAAGCGCGATCTGCACTGGTGGGTCCGACGAACAACCAGGCGGGGTCGTGCGACTCGTCCACTTTGCGAGCGAGGCTTCTGTTCCGGACGGAGTCGACGGGCGATACGGTCACTTTCTCGTCTCCGATCATGTCAAGCGAGTAGGCCACCCAATAGTCCGCATAGGCCTTCTCGATCTGGTCTCTCGAGAGCGATGTGACAACGGCCGTCCCGACCGGATTCGTAGTGGGGGTGAGGTCGAACGCGGTCGAAGTCAATGGGCTCGAGCTCGTGAACGCCTCCACTGTGGCAACGCTCAGTGCAGCGGCGGCGAGGGCTGCGACGACCACACGTGTCCACCGCCTCGAGCTGTCGGCGATGAACAGATGTCTTCGCCGGGCGAGGTCGCGCACGAACCTGTCGACGCCCGCAACCACCAGTGGTACGAGGACAGGCGCGAAGAACACCGCGTAGCGGCCATCACGCCAATACTCGGTCGGGATCATCGCCGCATAGATGAACGGGTACGCGACGACGTAGCCGACGAGAAGCCGGGACGCGGGCAATTTCGCCGCGGCGGTTACCACGCCTGTCACCACGACGATCGAGACGAGCACCGTGATCACTAACCCAACGTCTCGCCCGCCGAGCCATGCGCCCGATGCAGGTGTCCGAGCCCCGAAAGACATCGGCAGCGAGTCGACGAAGAAGATCCGTAAGCGGTGAAGGTACGTGTTTCCGGGGAGATCACCGGCTGTCGCTTCACTGAGCGAAGCGAAACCCGAACGGAGATTCGTGATGATCCACGGAAGCGCGAACAGCACCGCACCTGCGAACGCAGTGCAGACGTCCCCTGTGACGGACCTGCGTTCTTCGACCGTGGTGGGAGCGCGCGAGGACGGGCGCAGGGACAGGCGCGAGGTGGCATGCAAGGGGATACGAGAACGGGATCGCCCGAAGAGTGCTATCGCCACAGCGATCACAGAAGGGAGCGCGAAGTAGACGATCTCGGGAGACGCCCAGCAACCGAGACCGAGTCCCGCCCCGAACACCAGCCATGTCCAGCGCGTGTCTCGACTCTGAAGTATGCGGACCGCTGCGATGAGCACCACCAGGCCGCAGACGAGCACCACGCCCCGGAACCCGTACTCCCTCGTCGAATTCCAAACGTCGGACTCGGGCCAGATCCATGTGATGGCTGCGGCCAGCGCGGCAACCACAGTGTTACCGCTCACCAGCACACCGAGACGCCAGACGAGGAGCGCCGCTACCGCAGACAACAGCGCTGCGGTCGCGTTCACCACCCACGCGTGTGTACCGAAGACGAGAAAGCCGAGAGCAACGGCGTAGGGCTCGACGCCCCCGTAGTTCTGGCCCCAGTAGAAGGTGGTGAAGTGACCGTGCAGGATGTCGCGTGCGGCGAGACCCACGACGGCTTGGTCGGAGTTGATCGCATTGTTCCCGATCGACCAGAGCCGGAGGTACACGCCGAGCGCGGCTAGGGCGAATATGACGACGAACACCACGATGTTCGTGGGCCAGACGCGGCCCGAGCGGCGGGAATCGTCAGTGTCTGCGACCCGGATCGTCTCCCGCCTGTCCGTGCGCCGCACCGCCACGTTCATCAACTTTGGCTGTCCTCAGCCGCTTGCGACGGGTCGGTGCGTGGCCATCGGGTGACCTCGGACAGCCGAACGAAGTTGCGAAGCCGTCCCAGCCTGCCGAGCCTTCCCACGTTCACGCCGATATCCGCACCTTCGAGCAGTTGGAGGTCACCCGCACTGTTGCCGTACGCCCAGATGAACGGGCGTGGCGAACCCGCCCAACTGAGCAACCCCTCGATCTTGGCCTTGCCTCGACAGTTCGGACCGTCATACCGCCCTGTCAATATGCCGTCATCGGTGACTTCGAGGCGGGTGGCTATGACCTTGTCGACGTCGAGGATCTCTGCAACAGGTTGGAGGTAGAGCTCAGGTGAAGCCGAAACGATCACGAGGGTGTCGCCGTACTTGCGGTGCCATTCGAGACGGTCCGCGACATCGGCACGCGACCTTTTGATGTAGTGCGTCCGCCCGAACCAGTCCGAGGTGCGTGCCACATCCTCGAAGGAAAGGCCAGAAAGCGCATGTGCGAACAGTTCCTCTTTGGCCCCGTCTGCCCGGTCTCCACCGAGGACCGCGGCGGCGATGAGGCGCGGAAGCACCACGACCAGGCTCGACAGCGCCCTACGGACGCCCGAAGCAGCGATCAGGAATCTCCAGACGCTCCCGCCTCTGGTCAGAGTCCCATCGAAGTCGAATGCTGCGATGACCCGCTGGCCTGCTTCGGGGACCCTGACCGGGTTCTTCACGCGTCGCTTACACGGTTTCCGTGACGTCCGGCGCCCGCCGCGAATCGGGCGGCTCCCTCGACAGATTCGCCGCTCGCGATCGTCATCCGCCCGAGCTCCGCCTCGCGCGCGAGAGCAGCGCGCTCGTCATGACTCCACTGGTCGAGAAGCGAACGCCGGTCGTTGCGCATGCAGATCTGAGGGTGCGCCGCTATCTCCCGTGCGAGGTTGATGGCCGTGTCGAGTGCGCCACCAGGGGGTGCGAGGCGGTTCACGAGTCCCATGTTGAGTGCCTCGGGACCACCCAC
>DASPVS010000367.1:0-17130 GCA_035622235.1 Acidimicrobiales bacterium
AGCTCGTGCCGCGATTACTCACCGATCTACGACCGGGTATGCCGGTCGGTCGCCCGAGACATCGAAATATTGGATCTCGTCAGGCAGGCCCCCCCGCCTGCTCATCAACCGAATGTGCTTTTGGGAGCGGTCCACTTTCTCCTTCTCGATGGGCTCGGTCACCCACTGGCCGACGTATATGCAGGGCGCTCGAACAGCGATCCCGCACCGCTCTTCCGAGACGTATGTCTGTCGAATCGCGACGCGATCCTCGAGATCATGGAGACGAGGCGGACTCAGACAAACGAATGCGGACGAAGCGCCCTCATCGGTCCAGCCCTCACATGGACCGCGAATCGAGTGGCCGCCGAGCCCGGCAGGGCAGAGGCCGGTGCGGCAGAGGCCGGTGCGCCAGGGCCCCGTACGGCAGAGCCCCGTACGGCAGAGCCGATCCATGTAATCGACGTAGGGACGAGCGCCGGGCTCAACCTCTTATGTGATCGTTACCTGCTCGACTACGGCGACAAAGGTACCTGCGGGCCCAAGGACGCAGGTGTGCGAATCGAATGTGCGGTGCAGTTCGGCTCGCCACCGATCGCCCCGCGACTCCCGAGAATCGGGACGAGGATCGGAATTGATCGCAACCCGGTCGACACTACGGACGAGGACGATGTCCGGTGGCTCTTGGCATGTGTATGGCCCGATACCGGCCGGCTCGAGCGCACGGAAAAGGCTATCGACGAAGTACGACGAAATCCCCTGCGCATCTTGAAAGGCGATGCCCTCGATGCACTGCCCCTCGCGCTCGACGAACTCCCGGAAAAAGGTGAGGTTTGCGTCTTGACGACGTTCTCGTACTCGTACTTCTCCTTGGAGGAGCGGCAGCGCTTCGTCGAGCTACTTCAGCAAGCCTCGTCACGTAGAGACATCACATGGATAAGCGCTGACGGCTTGAACATCCTGCCGATGTTCGAGCTTGTTGATCCACCGAACCACGACGGAAACGAGCCGTGCGTCCTGGGTGCGGTCCGGTTCAGGGACGCGGCCTCTCTTGAATCGGTAGTGCTGGCTTACGTCCATGCACACGGTCAGTGGATCGACTGGCGGGCCTGAGGTCGATTCCGAAATCCCTGGGTTGGATTGGTGGGTTGGTCGAAACAGCCGGCGCCCGACTGCATCAGGTAGATCGCGTTAGCTGGTTGTCCTCGATGTAGACGGTGCGCGCCCACCACGGCGTGGCGAAGTTTGAGATACGAGGTAGAGAAGTCGACTGCGAAAGCAGGCCGACCACGACCTTGGATCCTTTTGGCGGCTCGCTCGGCCAAGGTGTGAATCCATCGGTAAGGACGACGATCACAGACGGCCTTGGTCGAAGCAAAGCGGCAGCACGTATGCCTTCTCCCATATCCGTTCCGCCGCCGCCGGCGAGTGTGACCTGCGATGCCCTGCTGACCCGCCGCACCGCATGGACATTTGTATCGACAGCCAGAACCCGAACCTGGGCTTGTCGCAGTCCGCCGCGCGTGAGGATTCCCTCGACCTCGGACAGCGCACGAGCAAGAAGCTGCTCATGCATCGAACCCGACGTATCGCACACGATCGCCACATTCGGGACGGGCCGGTGCATGGCCGGGAGCACGACCCTCGGCGCGGCGCGCGCTCGTCGCGACGGACGCCTGTACGTGTAGTCGACGTTGCCTGTCACACTTCCGACACCGTTCCGGATCTCGGCAGCGAGGACGCGGCGCCAGTCGACTCGCGACGGCAGCACGGATTCCGCCCACCTCAGCCAACCACCTGGAACGGTCCCCGGGAGTTGCCCGGACTCACGTTGGATCTCGGCCGCCACGCCGAGACGAAGAAGTTGCCCGTGCTGTGATCCGATTCCGCAATCCCATTGGCGACCACTGGTGCGATCACTTTGGCCAGGCCGGTCCCACGTGCGATCGAAGTTGTCGCAACCCGAACCGCAGTCCCAGTGACGAGGTGACGGCTCGGCGTTCTCGATATAGGTCTCCGCGAGCTGCCCGTCGGGGCACGAAAGGTCCGCCGGTAGATCGGGTGCGGAGCTCGGCACCGCGTCGTTCTCTTCGAGATCGTCGTTTATCTCGGCATCGGTTGCCCGGTTCCATGCCGCCCTCGAATCCTCATCGGTGACGAGAACGGAAGACGCCCGCTGAGCATGTTCTCTCAGCAGGTGCCCGATCAGATGGACAAACAGCTTTCCGATCTCGTCCGTCTCGAGCGAGTCGACGATCTTGGGGTCCGCGTGTATCCGCCACTCACGGTCGACGGCGATGGTGCCGCACTCCGGCTCGGAGATCACGTTCGACGCGAAGAGCGCGCTCGCGAGATACGGAAAACGGGCGGCACCCCACAACCTCGCCGCTGCAATCGTGGACTCTCTTTGTGAATCGATCACCCGAGGAGCCCGGCCTCTCGAAGAAGCGGCGCAAATGCTGCAACTTGGGGAGGAACGGGGGCTCCCGGAGGACGGCAACGAGCGAGTGTGCGAGCGGCCGTCGCCGCTACGTCGGGAGCGACCTCCCCGGCGGTGCCGAACACAACCCAAGCCGCCTGCCAGCGCTCGAGGGTGGGATCCGAAGCGACTGCGGCCGCGATCGACGCCAACGCAGCGTACGCACGGTCGCCTCTCGAGGGCAGCTCGAAGGAATCGGGATCGTCCAGCACCGCTTCGGGATCGGGCAGGTCCGCTTCTATCAACCAGGTGAGAAACTCAATCCCGGCGCCTTGACCGACCGCTCCGCGCACAAGAAGCGAGCGCGCCAAATCCCCTGCGCCTGCCGCGTCCGATGCGGCAAGCAATCGAGCGGCCATGTCCCACGTTCTGGGACTCGGCCACGATCTACCTGCTCCGGCGGCATCGGTCGGTACCTCGAGTGCGAGGTTCGGCCGCACGGTGATGAACCCGGCAACCCAGCTCCGGGTGATCGGGATCTGCCGTTGCCAGCTCTGATCGAGAAGCGGGGCGGCTCCGGTCGGCCAACCCGAGGAGAAGCCGTCCGCCATGATCCGCGAGTCGACGGGCCATTCGAGGTGACAGAAGCGGTTCGCCAGAGGTGCCGATAGATCCCACCCGTCCGCCGCCTGTTCGGGAGGATTCGCTGCCGCCACGACTGACACTTCCTCGGGAAGCGCCAAATCTCCGACGGTGCGTTCCAGGACCACGCGCAGGAGCGCCGCTTGGACGGCAGGCGGGGCCGTCGACACCTCGTCGAAGAAGAGGAGGCCCCCTCCTGCCTCGGCGAGCCTCCGCGCCCACTTGGGTGGAGCGAAATCGACCGCAGCCGATCCGTCGGCACCTCCGACCACAGGCAAGCCAGCGAAGTCGGACGGCTCGCGGATCGAGGCAATAACAGTTTCACATGGCCAGCCGGACGCGTGTGCCATTGCGCGAATTACGGACGTCTTGCCCGTGCCTGGCGCACCCCAAAGCAGGACCGGGACTCGCGCAGCTACGGCGGTCGCCAGCGCTTCTGTAACGCTCGCTTGATCCTCCATCACACAAGTTTGCACGAGATTCGAGGCGATCTTTTCGAGGCCTCGGTTGCAGATGAGAAACTTCGTGTGTGAACGAAGATTTCGACCCAGAGCTCTACCTGCGCTTGGCGGGCGAGAGTGAGGTCCTCGAACGCGGCGAGCAGGGACGGGCGCCCTGGGACAGTCCCTTGCACGAAACGGCTGCCGCCCTGGTCGCGATCGGCGCACTCGAATCAGATGTCGCGCAGAAGATCGTCGACGACTATGAGCTCGCGCTGAGCCTCCGAGCCAGACACGGTGGACGTCACTTTTTCGCTCGACAGTTGGCAACCTTCAGACATCGAAGCCCGACAAACCGATTTTGTGACGTCCTTCGAACAGCCAGGATCGTTCCGTGCAATCAAGAGTTCGAGGAGTCCTGGGGCAAGGTGACCGTTCACTTCGTGCTCCTCGGAGACACATCCGCGTCTGTCATGGTTAGCGCGCACGAGGTGACGCCAGGCGCTCTGACCTCAAACTTCCCGCAGATGACCCAACAGCTCGCGATCTCAGACGACACGGGACGAAGGGAGATAGCGCATCTCAGCGGGGGAGGAGGTTCAGAGGGGAATTATCAGGCCGTGCTCACCACCCAGGGACCGCTTTCGAAGTCGGCCCAGTGGATCGACATCCGAGCCAACAGGGTGGTTCTCGAGGACGACCCCGACGCACCACAAGTCGTGGTGGAGCCGATGCCGGAAAGCGACCCCGCGGTTCGGCACCTGTGGAGTCGGGTCGTTCAGGGGAGGCACCCCATCGTGCGCGCACCGGAGACGATCGAGATCGCCATCCGCACGCTCGTAGCAGCGGGAGCGCTCTCCGCTGACAACAACGCGATCCAGGCGGTTCGGGCGGTCCTCGCAGCCAATTCGGGTCAAGGCGTCGGCTTCTCCGGACCGATCTCCGGGGTGGGGCCGCCTTCTGCGCCGGGCGCGTCCCAGACAAATCCGAAACTCCCGAAACCATGGGCATCGTTGCTCGCGGCACGGGCGAACCTTTTGTCGGGATCGGGCGGGGCAACCGGTTCAGGCCCGTGTGGCAATGTCGGACTAGGTGTCCTCACCCCGCCGGTGGATGGTGTGACTATCGGTTTGGGAGCCCTCTCTTCATCATCGGACTCTTTCGACCTGCTCGTCGTCGTCTCTCCTGATTTCAGCGTGCATGGAGGACATTTCGGTGCATCGGCGCCTGTCGGTTCGCCCACGATCGCCTGGTGGGCCGAGGACGATAGGGGTAATCACTATGTCGGGAGCGTCGGAAGGTGGGCCGGCAACGGTGACCTCGGTCAAGGCACAGTTACTTTTCTGCCGGCGTTGGACCCTGCGTCGAAGGAGTTGCGCATTCTTCCGTCTTGCACGACAGAGCGCGCTGTCGTCACGCTCAAACTTCCCGATTGGGACGAGCCGCGAACCGTCGCAGACCCGGAGAGCGGATGACATTTGACAAGTGGTGGAACGGGCATGCGCCTGCAGAGGCGAGAGTGGAGTGCTCCGGGGAGCTCCATCGGGTGCGGTGGGAGGAAGGAAGGCTTTCGGTACCCGATCACGAGGACGTGGAAGGGGAACGTGCACTGGCGGCGCTGGGCGGCGATCCGTGCGCTTGCGTCGACGTTCTCGACAGTTGGGAACGACACCGCGGGGATCTGAGGATCCTCACGATCTCGAGCCGAGGGGCCGGAGACGTCTTCTGGAGCAGCGGGCCGGGTCCGACGGTCGGTTCCTATCCGAGCCAAGTCTCTGGTGCCCTTTTCGGCCAAGGCGGTCAGGGGCCGTTCCGAGCTGCGGGTAACTTCCTCCGCCCGTCGTCATCGAGCCAGAGTTTTGCGAGTCGCGGCCACGCTCTCGGGGGAACAGCCGTTTCGTCACGAGTCGCCGGCGTCGCGAGATCCCGATCCGGTGGGCCTGTGGTCGTAGGCGGAGGTCCTGTCCGTGCTCTGGGCAGCTCTGCAGGGACCTCGGCGTCTCCAGCGCAACTCGAGTTGGAGGAGATCTACTCGGTCCTCTTCCTGGGGGGCGGTTTGTTCGACCGGCTCGTGGCTACCGTCGTCGCCATTTGGGCCAATCGCGAGGACTCGGGAGACGCAACGGATCATCGGGCTGAGATGGCAGCCGCGCTGTCCGGTCGCGCGACGCTCGCTCTACGCGGGTGGCTCGGCGATCCAAATCAGCTCGTGGAAGTGGAAATGACGAATCCATCGACGTCCGGAGAGCTTTTGCGAAGGGACGATCTGATCATCGCAAGGCTCCCCTTCAGGTGGTTGTCGGATGTCTGGACGCGAGGCCTGTCGGTCGTCCTGGGTCGCTTCTCATTGGGCCTCCTCGAAGCGTCGGACCATCGTCAGCGGGTGACGACCGTTAGCCCCGACCTAGCCGATGTACGTCCGGTGACGGTGAGCGTCGACTCCCCTTGACCGGCGAGTGCCGGGAAGAACGAGCTCACAGAAAGTGTTGAATTCTTCCCAAGATTTCTAGGAATTGGCGGTTCAGCGACCAGGCTGGCGAAATGTTCGCCCCACGGGCTGGACCCGTAGGAGTAATCAGCAGTGAAATGCACGAACTGTGGTGATCCCGTTGACCCGCGTCGGGTCGAGTTGGGATACGACTATTGCTTGAAGGAAGAATGCCAGCAGCGCCGTATGAAGCGGGTTCTGCTCGCCTCGGTGGCGGTGAACAAAGCCGCGGACTTCTACGCAAGAGCCGAAGAGCTTCTTCCCCCCCGTGGTCCGTCGCCCGGGAGATCGTCAACTACACCAGAAGATCCTCCAACCCCTCCGATCTCACGTCCGAAAGCCCCGGCGCCTGTCCGCGCCAAAAGCACCATGGTCAGGCTCCGTGAGAAGGAATCGGCCCTCGACGCTGCCCTCGAGGCAAGTTACGAGCGATTTTGTCGGGGCGAGATCACGGCCAAAGAGATGGACCGCGAGAGAAACGACCTTGTCTCGGCTTTCAACGAGATAGTGAAGAGGGAGAACATTCGCTACCGGGGCATGATGAGAAAGACCAAGCGGATGGCTCGATGAGAGTCGTCCGGCCTCGTAGCGTCCGGACCTTGGTCCAGCCCGGCGTGTGAGCCACCGACGCGAAAGACCCCGCCCCTAAGGCCTTTGGGGCGGGGTCTCGGAATTTTCGCGCCTTTCAAGAAGTCGTGGGTCAGCCCGTATAGGTGAATTCGTCGGCAGGCTCGTTGATCGGACTCGTTCCCTTTGGGTCGGAAACGGTGACATCAACCGTTCCGGATTCGGCTGGTGCCACGGCCGTGATCTTGGTCGAGCTCACCACGGTGACGCCCGTGGCCGGGGTCGTACCGAAGTAAACCGTCGTCGCTCCCTTGGGCGACTTCTCGAAGCGAGAACCGATAATCGTCACCACCGTGCCCTGGGTCCCGCTCGATGGCGACAGGGAATCGACGATGGGGGCGTCGTCCTCATAGGTGAATTGTGCGACGGGATCAGCAGGAGTATTCCCGGCTGTGGTCGACACTACGACTGGCACCGTGCCGGCGTTCTCCGGACCGGGCGCTATCGCCGTCAATTCGGTGGTCGAGTCAGACGTGAAGTTGGCTGTAACCCCACCAAAAGTGACGCCGCATGGGCACGAGAAGTCCTGGCCGGCGATGGTCACGCTCGTTCCGCCGGTAGTCGGACCCACGGCGGGCGTCACGTCCTGAATCGTCGGTCCGGTGACGTAGTTGAATACGTTCGTAGCGGTGGCCGTACTCGAGCTGCTGCCGGCCGACGTCGTCACCGTGACCACAACTGTCTGCGCTGTGGCGTCCGCTGGGGCGATCGCCTTGATCGTGTCCGGGCTCTTCACGTACCAACCGATCGGAGCAGCGGTGCTCCCGAAGTCCACGGCCGTCGCGCCGTCGAAGTTGCGACCAGAAATGGTCACGAAAGTTCCCCCGCTCAAGGGTCCGTTGGCCGGGGCAACCAACGTCACGTCCGGCAAGGTCGAATTTGCGCCGGCCACGTTCGGAGCCCCCGCGACGATGAATCCCACCGTCACGAGGGTTCCGAGAGTAAGAACACCAAACCGCCTTCTCATTGTTTGTCCTCCGAATCGGTTGCACCTGGCTGGAATGCAGGAACCTGGTGGCGAACTTGTCCACCCTTCCGAGGCCTATAACGCACGGAAGGCTCCTGACGTTACGACCCCCCTGCTGGGCCACCGATTCGGGCGCCAACCTCGCGAAAGGTCATTCGCCCGAAGCGGAAACGCCGGAATTCTCTGTGGTTGTAGCAGCCTCGCCTGAACTCTTGGTGACGGTTCGGCGACGACCTCGTGAAAAGACGCTCTCGAGCTTCCGCCACTCCAAGCCCCGGTCGCCGCACGTGTAGTGATCTAGGTCCTGGAACGGCCCATAGCCGTGATCGTGCCCGAGTGCTCAAGCTCTCCAGTACTCGCGGCTCTCCGGTGCGCGAGCCTCTCCGGTGCGCGAGGCTCTCCAGTACTCGCGGCTCCTGTGCTCGAGGCTCTCCAGTACCTGAGGCTGACCGTCTCTAACGCGGTCGCGTGATGTGCGGGCGTTCGGGTCCTTGGCATACTGCCGCGAGCTACAGATCCCGAAGGTGGCAATCGAAGGAGGAACTGATGAGTGACGAGCTAGCTCTCTATACGGCCGTGTACTCGAACGCGTCGGCAGCGATGACGGACCTTGGCGCAGTCGAGAGGATGCACAAGGACAACTACGTAGGTGCGTTCGACGCAGCCGTGATCGACAAAGAGAACGGCAAGCCCCACATCGCTAAGCGTATGGACCGTCCAGTTGTCCGAGTCATTCCGGAAGTCTTTGGCGGAGGAAAGCTCCCGAGAAAGGAACTGAAGGACGCTGCGAACGAGTTGACTTCGAGCGAGGCAGGTCTGATCGTGGTCGGCGAGCCCACGATTGAGAAGGGCATCGACCAGGCATTGAGCGGGGCGGTCAAGGTGATGAAGCACTCCGTCAATGCCACCACGGACGAGATCGCCGACGAGCTGCAGGAGGCGCTGAAGAGCTGACCCGGCGTAGAGGCGAACGGCCCCTCACTCTGTCGCGAGGTTGGGTGGGGGGCCTAGGTCTGGCTCCCGAGGGTGACGGTCGTCGTAGTCGTGTGACCATTGCGTACGTAGGTGAGCTGCACCTTGTCGCCGGGTTTCTTGGTGATGGTGAGCTCGACGAGCTGATCCGTGCTCGTCGCCGGTGCACCGTCGATCTGTGTGATCACGTCACCGGGTCGTAAGCCCGCCGAAGCCGCGGGGCCACCGGTCTGCACCGCAGTGACGTACAACCCTTGCGGAACTCCGGCGCGCTGCGCGATCGGCCCGGCTGCCGGGACCGCTTCCAGGCCGAAACTGGCGTGAGTCACGTGTCCAGTGGTGATGATCTGGTTCGCCACCGCCTCTGCGATGTCGATTGGGATCGCGAAACCCAGACCGATGCTGCCTCCGCTCGAGCCTGGGAGTGTGGCCCCGGCTGAGGGAATTCCGACCAGTTGACCGCCGCAGTTGACCATCGCTCCGCCACTGTTCCCGGGATTGATGGCGGCGTCCGTTTGGATGGCATCGGCCAGCAGCGCACTCTGGCTTCCTTCTCCCGGGACCTCGACGGTCCTCGCCAACGCGCTCACGATTCCGCTCGTGACGCTGTTCGACAGCCCGAGTGGAGCCCCGACAACTACCACGGGTTGCCCGACATCGAGATCACCGGAAGAGCCGAGGGCGATGATCTTCGGCGACTGGGCTTCTGGGGCTTTGACAACGGCCAGATCTGTCAGAGGATCGCGGCCAACGAGCGTGGCGGGTACCCGTTGACCGTCACTCAGGACGACATCGATCTTCCCCCCGTTCGCTGCGTTCGAGATCACATGGTTGTTCGTCAGGATGTAGCCGCCTTCCTTGTAGAACTCTCCTGACCCCGTACCCCCTGGACTCGTACCACTACGGGAGACCTCAATGGTGACGACCGATGGGATCACCTCGTCCGCGACGGTCGAACCAGTGCATGCGGCTGCCGACACGTTGGGCTCGGACCACACAGCGTGGGAGATCAATGCGCCGACCACTCCTCCGACCAACGCGGCGACGGCAACCAAGACCCAGGTAACGACGCCGCGCCGGCGGTGGTGCTCCGCGGCCACCGCCCTACCGTAACCCTGCAAGCGAAGAGGTGCCTCTCTGATCGGTCCGAATTTCAGGCAACCGATTTCTCACGACGTGACCGGGCGAAACGAGTCCGACCCCCCTCGCCGAAGTTACGCGCGGTCGTGCTCGGTTGTCCGCGGTCGTGCGCGGTCGTGCGCGGTCGTCGTCGGTTTGTCCGCGGTCGGTCGTGGTCGGGTTGTGCGGCGGTTGTGCGCAGGTTCTTCGCGGCTACTCGCGGTTACTCGCGGTTGTTCCGACGAGTTTGAACGGGGTCGACAAGTCCTCGTCCGACATGCCGAGTGGTGATCTTATGTTGGTACGCTCGAACAATCCCTGCATTTTCCGTGGATCGCAAAGTGATTCGGATCGATCGAGAAACCCAATCTGGCTTTGGCAGATCGGGCCAATCCCTTGAACAGTTCATCGGGTGCTTCGAAGCGAGATCCGCAGACTTCGCAGATGAAATGAGCGTGAGCCAGAGAGGCCAACTGATAAGTGGCCGGTCCATGGCCCAAATGCGTGTGAACCACGACGCCTAGGCGTTCCAAGTCTTCGAGGTTTCGGTAGATCGTCGAAAGGTGTACATCGGGTGCCCGGACTTGAACTGCGTCGGCGATCTCGTCGGCGCTCATGTGACCGGTCGACGCAAAAAGCACCTCTAAGAGGATTCGCCTCGATGAAGTGGCCCGACCGCCCATGGATCGAACCAACTCCAGCGCGTCTTCGACCGACGACGGGACCTCTTCGGCCACGCCCGACGGTCCCAGCGGCTTTCCCACGCGCCAAGAATAGATCTTGTCGCGTACTTGATAAGGATCGAGCTGCACGCACTACGCGGCGCGGAGGTCCACCTTCAGGGTTCGTTTTGAAACGCGACGACCAACTTCAACGCAGCCGGCGTCGGACGTGCAACGCCGCCGGCGTCGGGACCGTGAAGCCGGACCGTTACGGAATATGCAGCCCGGAGATAGCGCGCGCGATGACGAGTCGCTGGATCTCAGATGTCCCCTCGAAGATCGTGTAGATCTTCGAGTCACGGTGCCAACGCTCGACCGGATGGTCACGGATGTAGCCGTAGCCACCCATTATCTGGATGGCCTCTTCGGTCACCCAAACGGCTGTCTCTCCCGCGAAGAGCTTTGACATCGAGCCCTCGCCTGCCTCGAAAGGCTTTCCTGTCCTGGCCATCCAAGCCGCGCGGTGCACGAGCAACCGTGAGGCATCGACACCCATTTTCATGTTTGCGAGCTTGAAGGCGATTCCCTGGTTCTCGATTATGAGACGACCGAAGGCCTTGCGCTCCTTCGCGTAGTCGAGCGCGTATTCGTACGCAGCTCGCGCGATACCGAGAGCCTGAGCGCCCACAGCCGGCCTCGTGGCCTCGAAAGTCGCCATCGCCGCCTGGGTGTTCGAGCGCTTCCCTTCCCGGGTGCGTGCGAGTCTCTCGTCCAGCTTTTCCTTGCCGCCGAGCAGGCAGTGCCCGGGAACGCGAACGTCTTCGAGGATCACCTCGCCCGTATGCGAGGCTCGGATTCCCATCTTCTTGAACTTCTGACCGGCTCTTAACCCGGGTGTACGGGGCGGGACGATGAAGCTCGCTTGACCGCGTGCCCCGAGCTCTGGATCGACCGAGGCGACAATCACGTGTATGTCAGCGATTCCCCCGTTCGTGATCCATGTCTTGGTTCCATTCAGGACCCATTCGTCCTTGGCCTCGTCGTAGAACGCACGCGTTCGCAGCGAGCTCACATCGGACCCGGCGTCGGCCTCGGATACAGCGAACGCAGCCATTTGAATTTTTTCCGGCGTGCCGAAGCACTGTGGGCCCCACTCGAGAAGCTGCTCTGGCGTCCCGTTGGCGGCGATGCCCGCGAGTCCCAGGGTGCTGCCCATGATCGCAAGCGTTATCCCTGCGTCTCCCCAAGCCAGCTCCTCGCTGGCGATGGGAAGAAAGAGTCCGGTCGGATCGGCAAAACCTTGGACGATGAAGTCGAACGAGTACAGCCCGATCCGCGCTGCCTCCTCGATGATCGGCCACGGGGTCTCTTCACGCTCGTCCCACTCGTGCGCCGCCGGTCTGATCACTTCGTTTGCGAAGTCGTGCAACCACTTCTGGACCTGAATCTGGTCCTCATTGAGCTCAAGCGAGAACTCAGCCATCGAAAGCTTTCCCCTTCTCCTCGCCACGATCCCGCTGCAGGAGACATCGCCCCGAAAACCCACCTGCTACGTGGCGACGACATCCAACTGCGACCAATCACAGCGGACCGGCGCAGGCCTCACCGAGCTTCCGGTCCCCTCATTACCGATCAGTAACTCTAGCTGAGGCTACCGGGATTTCCCAAGATCCCACCCACCCGGAGGGCGTTCTCGACAAGGGTCAACCGAGCGAGGGGACGCGCAAAACCAGGTCAGTGTGCCTGTGGGGCATGGCGAGGAACCTCACACGGTCCGGCGCCGACACGGCGCACGGAAAGCGGAACGAAACGGTGGCTCAGGTTGTCATGGGCCGAACGTCCGCCGCTTGAAGTCCCTTCGGACCCTCCTTCACTTCGAATTCGACGGCCTGGCCTTCTTCGAGGCTGCGATAGCCGTTCATCTGGATGGCGGAATGATGCACGAACACGTCGTCCCCGCCGTCTGGCTGGGCGATGAACCCGTAGCCCTTCTCCGAGTTGAACCACTTCACCGTTCCCGACGGCACCCTGCTCTCCCCTCTGCTCCCGCCATACCTTCGTAGGCGCACTCGGCATGCCATGGCGGGGCAGCCATTCCTGCATCACCCACCACGAAGCACCTGGTCTTTCGAAAAACGTAGCAGCCGGTCGGGGAGAGCGGACAGGTATGAGCCCAGGCCGGGGTAGCGAAGCAGGACCCAGAGCGGAGTTCGGAGGGGTTCGGAATCGGGTTCAACGATGCAGCTGGGTGCCCTGCGGGCCGTCTTCCACGACCCAGCCCCGTGAAGCGAGCTTGTCGCGGATCTGGTCAGCGCGGGCCCAATCTTTCGTTCTGCGCGCTTCGTCGCGCTCGGAGACGAGAGATCTGACCTCGTCGTCGAGATGCTCCTCGTGGCCTCCGATCTCGAGGCCGAGCACTCCGAAAAGAGCCTGCACCGTCGACGCGATCTCGAGAGCCGTGTCGCCCTCGCCCCGATCCGCCGCGGCGTTCGCGGCAGTTACGAGCTCGAAGAGCTGCGCAGCAGCCGAGACGGTGTCGAGGTCGTCGTCCATTCGCGCACGGAACGATTCGACCGCTGTGCTGTCCGCACCCGAGGCGATCACCGCTTCAGCGGTTCCTTGCTCGACCCGCGTAGGTAGCTCGAAACGGCGCGCGAGCGCGTCGAGGCGTTCGAGGGAGCCGGTGGCCTGACCGAGCGTTGCTTCGGTCACCTCCATCGGTTTGCGGTAGTGCGCTTGCAGGACAAGCAACCGGTACGCACGACCGTCGCCCCTTCGCACGAGATCGGTGAGCGAGGACACATTTCCTATCGACTTTGACATCTTCTCCCCGCCCGACATCACCCAACCGTTGTGGACCCAATGGCGCGCGAAGGCTCGTCCCATGGCGATGGCCTGGGCTCGCTCGTTCTCGTGATGGGGGAATATCAAGTCGATGGCTCCACCGTGCAGGTCGAAGTCGTCGCCCAAGAGCCCGAGCGACATGACGACGCACTCGGTGTGCCATCCCGGTCGCCCCGGGCCCCAAGGGGAGTCCCATGTGGGCTCTCCGGGTTTGGCCTTCTTCCACAATGCAAAGTCGAGAGGGGAGCGCTTGTCCTCGTTCACTTCGACGCGTTCCCCCGCCCGAAGTGAGTCCAGGCTCTGGTGCTTCAAGAGCCCGTAGCCTTCGACCCCCTCGACCAATAGATAGACGCCATCCGACGTCTCGTACGCGATACCGCGCGTGACTAGGCCTTGGATCAACTGGATCATCTCCTCGACCCAGCTCGTCGCGTGCGGAACCTCGGTCGGTCTGAGCACTCCGAGGCCGTCCATCGCCTCCCACCAGACCTTTTCGTACTCATCGGCGACGTCAGCCTCGGTCCGACCCTCGCGAGCCGCCCTTTCGATGATCTTGTCGTCGATGTCGGTGATGTTGGACACATGGTCCACGTCGTTGCCGGCGAATTCCAAGTAGCGACGAAGCACGTCGAACACCAAGGCGAACCGCCCGTGCCCGAGGTGTGGATCGCCGTAAACGGTGGGCCCGCAGATGTACATCGACACCTGGCCGTCGTCGCGCGTCTCGAGGGGCTCGACCCGACCGGTCGCAGTGTCGAAGAGGCTGAGCACTCGGATACGGTAATCCGACCGTGGAGGAAGCCGTGACCCCCCTTTTGCGACCGCGGCGCCTCGAGAAGGCCCGCCGGCCCGAGTTGCCCGACAAGCCCGATCTGGCCGGGCTCGAGGAGAAATGGGCCGCGCGTTGGGAAGAGCTCGGCACCTACGCGTTCGACCGCAACGTTCCGAAGGAAAAGGTTTTCGCGATCGACACGCCTCCACCCACGGTGTCGGGGTCTTTGCATGTTGGGCACGTCTTCTCGTTCACCCACACCGACTTGATCGCCCGCTACCGGCGCATGCGGGGCGACGAGGTCTTCTACCCGATGGGATGGGACGACAACGGGTTGCCGACAGAGCGGCGAGTCCAGAACTACTACGGAGTCCGATGCGACCCCTCCCTTCAGCCCCGGCCCGGGTTCCGTCCACCCACCGAGGCGTCGAAGGAGCAGGTCCCGATCTCGAGGCGGGAGTTCGTCGAGCTCTGCCACATCCTCACAGAGGAGGACGAACGCGCATTCGAGGACACCTGGAAGCGGCTCGGGCTGTCCGTCGATTGGAAGCTCACCTATACAACGATCTCCACGGAAGCGCAGCGCGTGAGCCAACGAGGGTTTCTGCGGCTTCTTGATAGGGGGAATGCGTACTCGATCGACGCACCGACACTTTGGGACGTCGACTTCCAAACGGCCGTTTCGCAGGCCGAGATGGAGGACCGAGAGGTGCAAGGCGCGTACTACCGCCTCAGCTTCGACCGCGTCGGCTCGGAGGGGGACGTGCAGATCGAGACGACTAGGCCGGAGCTTCTTCCTGCTTGTGTCGCGCTCGTAGCGCATCCGGACGACGATCGCTACAGCCGCCTCTTCGGAAGCGAGGTCTCGACTCCACTTTTCCGCGTGCACGTCCCGATCTTGGGCCACCCGCTCGCGGAGCCCGACAAGGGATCGGGCATCGCCATGGTCTGCACTTTCGGCGATACCACCGACGTCACTTGGTGGCGTGAGCTCCGCCTTGCGACTAGGACGCTCATAACCCGAAACGGGCGATTCCGTCCGGTCGAATTCGGAGAGCCGGGGTGGGAATCCGACGACCCAGGTGCGGCCGACGCCGCTTACGGCGAGTTGGCGGGACGCACAGTTCGCCAGGCACGTCGGCGGATCGTCGAGATGCTCGAAGACTCGGGTGCCACCGTCGGATCGCCCTCGCCGATCACGCACGCCGTCAAGTTCTACGAGCGTGGTGAGCATCCGCTCGAGATCGTCTCCAGCCGCCAGTGGTACGTGAGAACGCTGCGGATGCGCGAAACCCTGCTGCAAGCTGGACGAGAGCTGCGTTGGCACCCGCACCATATGGTGCACCGATACGAGGCTTGGGTGGAGGGGCTGAACGGCGACTGGAACATAAGCCGACAACGTTTTTTCGGCGTCCCTTTTCCTGTCTGGTATCGACTCGACGGAGACGGAAATGTCGACTACGAGCGACCGATCGTGCCGCTCGAGGAGCGTCTCCCGGTCGACCCATCCTCCGATGTGCCCGACGGATACGAAGCCGACCAGCGCGGTCAACCGGGAGGCTTTGTCGGCGACCCTGATGTCATGGACACGTGGGCGACGTCCTCTTTGACGCCGCAGATAGCCGGGCGATGGGAGGACGACCCGGATCTTTTCTCACTCGTCTTCCCGATGGACCTGCGGCCACAGGGCCACGAGATCATCCGCACGTGGTTGTTCTCCACCATCGTCCGGTCAGAGTTCGAACACCACTGCCTTCCGTGGACCGACGTCGCGATCTCAGGGTGGGTCCTGGATCCGGACCGAAAGAAGATGTCCAAGTCCAAAGGAAACGTTGTCACCCCGATCGGCATGCTCGAGTCCCACGGGACCGACGCGGTCAGGTACTGGGCGGCGAACGGGCGCCCCGGCGTCGACACCGCGTACGACGAAGCGCAGATGAAGGTCGGCAGGCGTCTCGCCATAAAGGTTCTGAACGCATCGCGATTCGCCTTGCGCGGTCTCGCAGAAGCGCCACTGAAGCTGTCTCGGGACACCGGTCCGGGAGTGGTCACCCACCCGCTCGACCTGTCGATGTTCGCGATCCTCGACACTCTGGTCGAGGACGTGACCGTTGCATGGGAGCAGTACGACTACGCCAGAGCCCTCGAACAAACCGAAGCGTTCTTCTGGTCGTTCTGCGACGACTACGTGGAGCTCGTTAAGGGACGCTCCTATGGCGACACCTCGAAGCCGGAGGTGCGTTCTTCCCTCGCCGCCCTCGAGCTCGCACTGTCGATCCAGATTCGGCTCCTCGCGCCCGTTCTGCCCTTCGTCACCGACGAGGTGTGGTCGTGGTGGCACGAAGGCTCGGTCCACGCATCTCCGTGGCCCGTCCGTGACGAGATTCCCATCGGAGGCGACCCGGGGATTCTCGACATGGCTTCAGAGATCCTCGGGGCCGTGCGGCGCGAGAAGACCACCGCGAAGCGCTCGATGAGGGCCCCCGTGGCGCGACTCCTGGTGAGCGACGAGAGCCGGAGATTGCGCCTTTTGGACGACTGCAAGGACGATCTGATCGAGGCCGGAGGCGTTCAGAAGCTCGAAGCGCGCGAAGGTGAGCGGTTCATAACCGTTGAGCTGGCGGAGCAGTAGCGCAGCTGGAGCCTTGAGCTGGCGGAGCAGTAGCGCAGCTGGAGCCGTTGAGCTGGCGGAGCAGTAGGCCGGCTGGAGCCGTTGAGCTGGCGGAGCAGTAGGCCCGCCTGGGTCAGGCTGTTGCAGTCGCAGTCCCGGTCTCTCCGCCGAGGTACGCGCTCGCTGCCTCTGCTCCGACATCTCGCGGTGAGCCCTCACGGACGATCTTGCCCTGAACCATGAGAACGGCCCTGTCCGCGACCGCGGTTGCAGCTTGGACGAACTGCTCCACGAGGACGATCGTGATCCCTTCGCGTGCGAGGGAGCCGACGACTTCGTACAGTTCTTCGACGATCAATGGCGCAAGTCCCATCGAGATCTCGTCAAGAAGCAGCACCTTGGGATCACCGACCAGCGCACGCGCGAACGCGAGCATCTGCTGCTCGCCCCCCGACAGGGTGCCTGCCAATTGTTTGCGGCGCTCGGAGAGCTTGGGAAAGCGACTGAACGCACGGTCCTCTGCGATAGGGCGCGCGTGCGGACTTTGGTACGTCCACATGAGCAGGTTCTCCCGAACCGTCAAATTCG
>DASPVS010000368.1:0-6510 GCA_035622235.1 Acidimicrobiales bacterium
GCGATCTCTGGCCGGTGTTGACCGCCATGCGCGAGTGGGGTGACCGCCATGCCGCACCAGATGGACCTCCTCTCAATGTGATCCACAAGAACTGTGGCCAAGTGAGCGGCGCCGTGATGGTCTGTTCGCGTTGCGGGGAGCCGCTGCTGGCCAAAGACGTACGAGCCGTTCCCGGTCCCGGGGCCGTCGAGTCTCTCTTCGACCGCTAAGAACAAGCTTCAACAGTCGCCAAATCGTCGCGGGCCGCACGTCTCGACCGGACCTGAGGCCTCACATCCGCGTACCAAGCGAGAGCCAGGGAGACAACAGCTCCGAACAACAAAACGTCTGTGATCCCGACGGCTGCTACGACGGGTCCGACCAGCAAGTTGCCGATTGCGACGGTCCCGCCGAAGCCCATGATCCATAAGGCCATCACCCGGCCGCGTACCTCATCCTGCAGATCCGATTGAAGGACCGTGTTCAGGGATGTGATGAACGCGAAATAGAAGAGCCCTACGACCGTTACGACCAAGTACGCGGGGATGGCTGTCCTGAGAAGGCTGAAGATGGCGAGCGAGATCGAATAGCAAATCAGGAAAACCCGGACGAGCAACGGCTTCGAACGTCGGGAGAGAAGCGTGCCGATCGAGATCGCCCCGAGGACGGCCCCGAATCCAAAGCAGGCGTAGAGGAGTCCGTAGTCGGCGGACTTCGGCGAGATTCCGAGATTGTGTGCTGCGACCACGGGCATCTGACCCACGAATGCGAGCGCGAGGAGCGAGAAGAGGAATACCGTGACCAGGCACCTGCCGACGATTCGATCTTCACGGGCCAGGGTCACACCGGCGGTGAGCTCCCGCCAGCTGCTCGCATGTTGAGACTTTCGCGACGGTCCGGGCAACTTCACGGCTAGAAGGGCCGCCACTACGAACAGGTACGTGAACGCGTTTGCAGCGAAGACCCAAGCCGGCCCTACGAAGTGGTATGCCACTCCACCGATGATCGGACCGATGACGCGCGACCCGTTCAGTTGGGCCGAGTTGAGCGAGATCGCACCGGGAAGGTCGGCATACCCGACCAGCCCGGGCAGGATCGCGGAGTACGTCGGTGCAAAAATTGCGTTTCCAACTCCGACCATGAATACAACGATCACGAGCAGTGCGTGCGACGGAGAGGGGCTCGTGGCGACCCAGGCGAGCACGGACGAGAACAAGAGTTGCTCGAGCGAGACGATTATGAGGAGTCGCTTGCGGCTCACCCTGTCAGCGATGAAGCCGCCGACCATCGCCAACAAGAAGGCGGGTCCGAGCTGGGCGAAGATGATGATGCCCACAAAGACGCTCGAGTGTGTGAGGTCGTACGCATAGGCGCCGAGAACCACGTTCTGCATCCACGTTCCGATGTTGGAGGCGAACGCCCCGAAGAACACGATGCGAAAAGTGCGGTGTCGCAGTGCAGATCGCGCAGTGCCCCTTCGTATGGGGCGGTCCCCGTCGACGATCGAATCCTCGATTTCCTCGAACGAAGGGGTCGGTCGAGGCGACTCGCCGGAGGGCGGTGACGCGTCGTTCTTGTTGGACGCTTTGGCCACCTGCGACTCTCTCTTCCTCATGGGTAAGCGATTTCGTCCGCCAGCGCGATCTACGTGACCTCGTAACAGACCGGCCTCACAGCCAGGCCCGTAGAGGCAAGGTGCCTCAGACACGGTACAGCCAACGGGAACGTCCACGTCTGAGCGGGCACGAACAGGTGTTCGGCTGCGAACCCTAGACTGGTGGTCGTGACAGCGGTCCAAGGTTCGATTCTCGATCCACAGGTGGAGGGGTCGGAGGAGGGAACGCGACCTCTCGCGACAGTCCTGGAACGCGTCGACCTCGGCGCGGGCGCGTGGCTGGACGTGGGACGCAACTGGGTTGCCGGGTCAGAAGCAATCTTCGAGCGATTGCTCGAGACCGTGCCGTGGCAGTCCGAAAGGCGTCACATGTACGACCGGATCGTGGATGTCCCGAGACTGCTTCGTTTCTATGAATCGGAAGAGCCTTTGCCGGATCCTCTCCTGGACAGGTGCCGCGAAGACCTGAACGAGTGGTACGGAGTCGAGGCCGGAGGTCCTTTCGTGACGCTGGGGATGGCGCGCTATCGCGACGGCCGGGACAGTGTGGCGTGGCACGGGGACACGATCGGCCGGGCTTCGAGCGAGGACACCCTGGTCGCCGTGTTGTCGTTGGGCGCACCTCGTCGTTTCCTGCTCCGTCCACGCACCGGCGGAGCCTCGATTCGCTACGAGCTTGGCGGTGGGGACCTTTTAGTGATGGGTGGAAGCTGCCAGCGAACGT
Organism: Acidimicrobiales bacterium; assembly: GCA_035622235.1. GTDB lineage: Bacteria > Actinomycetota > Acidimicrobiia > Acidimicrobiales > UBA8190 > DASPVS01. Next base: position 2,319 of record DASPVS010000368.1, read on the forward strand.
GGGAGCATTCGATTCCCAAGACCGCCAGGGCTGTCGGAGAGCGGATAAGTGTCCAGTTCCGGCAGGCCGGAGTGCGTTGACGCCGCCCTGTTTGGCGGCTTCTCGACCCTATGTTTGGCGGCTTCTCAACGTTATGCGAGGCGCGTTCTCGACCTCTGCTCCCGCCTTCTCGATCCGAGAGCGTGAAATCCCTGGTAGCCGTGTGGAGCGGAGCCGCGCCTGATCGTTCAGTGGATGTTCGCGATCGCTGCGATCGCGAGTCCCAGGACGAGAAGGGCACCCGCCCGTCGCGTATGGAGAAACGCAATCCCTGCGAACCACAACGGCCATATGACCCAACGTTTTGGCGGTGCCTGGGGTTTCGGACGGCTGAATCCGCGCAGCGCCTTTACGAGCGTCGGTAATGCCAGTAAGACGATGAGCGAAGGCCAAGGCAAAGCGTGGACTATCACGCAAACGATCACGAGAACGTAGAAGGCGATCATCATCGCTTTGGTCAGGTGCCGCGAACGCGTTTCGCCCAACCGGACCGGGAGGGTTCTTATGCCGAGAGGCGCGTCGTAGCTCGCTTTGTCGATGTGCTTGCCCATCAGAACCGAGGTGCACAGAAGTCCGTAGGGGACCGATGCGAGCGCGACCTCCCAAGTGACCGTGCCAACTGCAGCGAAGTAAGTACCGCACACCATCAATGGGCCCCACACGATGAGAACGTCGGGCTCGCCGAGACCGCGTTTTTTGAGGCGCAGGGGCGGTGCTGTATAGGCGAAGCTCAAGAGGAAACCCCCAAGGCCGAAGGCCACGATCGGCCAGCCCCGGTAGATGGTGAGGACGATGAGAATTGCGAGATCGACGGCGTTTACCGCTAACGATGCGAGCGCCAGCCGACGCTTCGAGATCATCCCCGAGATGACAGGGTGTGGGGCGTAGAGGGCGCGCGGGTAGTCGGCCGTATCGGCACCGATCTCGGTGTCGTACAGATCGTTCATCAAGTTGTTGGCGACGTGGGCGAGCGTGATGCCGACGAAAGCAAGCACGAGCAGCCACAAGTCGAATCCTGGTTTGCGTACAGCCAAGAGCGCGGCGATCGCCCCCGCCGTCAGCGTCATGGGCAGTACAGCTGCTCTCGTCAGAACCAGCCAACGGGAGACGAAGTCGAGCGGCTGGTCCTCGGGCGGATTGGTCGTACGCATGACCTCCGCCCAGGTCGAGAGCAGGCTCGTTCGCCTCTTGTCCCGGCCTTTGGCGCGGCTTCTGGTCCCGGTCATAGCCATCGGCCCCAACCTTATTGACCGGCCGGCGCGATTGCCCAGCATGGCCGCCGCAAGCGGCAGCATGGCCGCCGCAACCGGGTCATGGCAGCGAGCGGCTCAGCCTCGCATCGCGGCGATGACGGTCTCCCCGTAGCTTTCGAGGGCTTCGAGTGCGTGGCTCAACGAGTCTCCCGGAACTCCGGCGTGGGCCCATGTGACACCCAACCGGCGGAGCTCCTCGAGACCCGATATGTGTTCATCGGGATCGAAGGCGTCGTCACCCGGCGCGCCGCCCCTCCGCGTGCCGAACGAAACGTCGATCTCGTTGCGGTCACGTCCGGCCTCGTCCATGAACCGCCACAATTCGTCGAGCATCACGGCGAGGTCTTCTACGGTTTCGAGGGGCGGCGTCTTGGTCGTCCTGGAGACGCTCCGAGGAGCAGGAAAAGGCGTCCAGCCGTCGGCATAGAGCGCTACGCGACGACGGGACTGCCTGCTGTTCCCACCGATCCACAGCGGGGGCGACTTGATCGGCTTGGGGTTGACCGCCAACTCGTTCGCAGCGATTCCAAAGCCTTCGTAGGTGAATACGTCCTCAGACCAAACGCCGCGGATTACCTGGACTGCTTGGTCGAACAAGGAGTTGCGGGTCTCGAAGTCCACGCCGAGAGCTAGATACTCACCTCTGAGATAGCCCGTCGCGACAGCGAGGGTGAAGCGCCCCTCCGACATCGCGTCGAGAGTGGCGACCATCTTCGCCACGATCAGAGGGTGTCGGTAGGGGAGCACCACGATGTTGGGAATCAAGCGGATCCGTTCGGTCCAAGCCGCACAGAAAGACAGCGCTACAAAGGGATCGAGTGCATCGTGACCGCCGCGTTCGAGCCACTTTGCCGTCGGCGCGGGGTGATCCGTGAATCCGACGCCGTCGAAGCCGCTCGACTCGGCTGTCTGGCAGAACTTCCTGAGTGCATCCCTGGTCAAAAGGTTCGTGTCATAGGGATGCACGATCAACGGGTAGGTCACTGAGAATCGCACGCTGGGACGCTAGCCCGTCCGATTTCTCGTAGAAGGAGGGCTTCCGGCCTCTCGTCGAAGGAGGACGTCCGGTCTCGTCGAAGAGGGATGTTCGGCTTCTCGTAGAAGAGGGATGTTCGGCATCTCGTAGAACAGGGCCGTAGACGGACGGAGACCACGTGACGGTTTCGCCCGGTGTCGGCCCGGACGCGATCTTGCTACGAGCGCGAGGAGGAGTTCGCTGCGTCGAGCACCGCATAGCCGCAGTTGTAACCAGGAATGAAAGTGACTCCGGGCCCGCCGTGACAGCCCGCACCGCACAAGTAGAGCCCTTTCACAGGTATCGGGTTGTCCGCCCAACCCCGGGGCCCGGGACGGAAGGGCCCCATGAATCGTGGTTCCAGAAGACCGTGGGTGAAATCACCTCCTGTGCATCCGAACATCAGCTCGTAGGTATAAGCCGGGTAGTTGAACTGACGCTCGATCAGATCCGGAAAATTCGGAGCGGCGGTGGTGATCTTCGCGACGATCCGTTCGGCCATCTCGTCGCGCAGCTTGGCCTGCTCTGTGTGGGAAGCGCCGATCGGAAAGTAGAAAGCAAAGCTGCTCGCCGCGTGCTTGCCAGGAGGAGCGAGTGAAGGATCATCGAGGCTCGAGATCTGAAGATTGACAGAAGGTGACTGCGGCACGATCCCGCGCAGACAGGCTTCGTAGTCCATCTGCATCTGTTCTGCGGTGCCGAAGAACGTCACGTTCCTCCGCAGCTCCCCCTTGTTCAACACGTCGTACGGAGCGACGAACTCAGGCAACCCCTTCAAGGCGAAGTGCATTTGGAAGTAAGCAGCACGGTGGTCGATCGCTTCGACGCGCTGGACAAAGGGCTCTGGAAGCACGGTGCGGTCGATCAGCTGCGTGAACGTCGCCGTCGGGTCCAAGTTCGAAACGACAATCGGCGCAGTGATCGTCTCGGCATCGCCGACGGTGATGCCAGCGACACGGCCGTGCGAAGTGACGATTGACGTCGCCTTCACGTGACGCCGGAGCTCGCCCCCGTGGTCCTCGAACATCGTGAGGAGGTGATCGGACATCGCCCCGATTCCTCCTCGCACCTTCGACATAGTGGCTTCACCCGGCGAAGCCAGTGCGAACGCAAGACAAAGCGCGCTACCAGGGGTGAACGGGCCCAAGTACGTGGAGTTGACCGCGAGGAAGCTCAGCATGCTGCGCAGCTGCTGATGCTTCTCGGGATCCGGGAGATGCATTCCCACGACGTCCATCACACTGCCGAACATCGCAACCCTGATCGCTTCACGCTCACGCTCGTTGGACGCGCACTCCCACATCTCGTCGAAGGTCCTAGGCGGTTTACGGACGTCATAGCGTCCTATCGCTCTCGCTGGTGCCTCAGCCCAGGCCGCAATTTCCGCCATGCCCATAACGGCCTCGAGTCCGACCGTCTCACCTAGATGCTCGAGCAGGCGCTCCGGGTCGCTGTAGAGCAAGAGGGGCGGTTGATCGAACGCGCCGACGCTCGCGGACTGGACCTCAGGCTCGTAGATAGGACACGACGCGAATCCCAGATCGTCGTAGATCTCGTTTGGCAGAGGGAACTGGATCGAGCCGGCGAGCTCGAAACGGTACCCGCGCGCGAGTTCTGTAGTAGACGACATCCCACCGATGAAATGGTTCTTCTCGATGCAAAGAACGCGCATGCCGCCACGCGCCATCACCGCAGCGGCCGTCAGCCCGTTGTGTCCCGCCCCGATGACGATGGCGTCGTAGTCCGACATCGGCGGAAATCTAGTCTCGGGTGACAGCTGAACTTCTCGGACGGCTCGAACGCCTGGAGCCGTCGCCTTTTCAAACGGTTTCGGCGCTCTGTCACGAGTTCGAACTTCTGGCGACGGCGCTGGCGCCAAGGTGGA
>DASPVS010000369.1:0-12050 GCA_035622235.1 Acidimicrobiales bacterium
CGCATGGGAAGATCCCGGTACGAGCGCTGACGACTTCGGTAGACGAGTATGTGGAACGGGCAATTCATCGGCTTCACGTAGTACCGCTGTCCCTCGTCGAGCTCCATCGGGGGGAACATGCTCTCCGCATACCAGTCGAGGTGACCCGAGATCTCGAAGAGCTCGCCCTTTGTGATGTGAGGAGACGAGACGACCTCGTAACCACTGGCGAGATGGCGGCGCAAGGAGTCGTCCTCCATGAAGTGGCGGACGAGCCCGCCTTTGGCATGGAAGATCGGCAGTCCCGAACCGATCTCGCTCGGAAAAGAGAAGAGGTCGAGCTCGGCTCCGAGCCGGCGGTGATCCCGGCGTTCCGCCTCTTCGAGGCGATGGAGATAATCGGCGAGTGCCGACTCAGATTCCCACGCCGTTCCGTAGATCCTCTGCAGTTGGGGCCGCTTCTCGTCCCCCCGCCAGTACGCGCCCGCCAGGCGCTGCAACTTGAAGTGTCCGAGGCGCTTGGTCGACGGGACATGAGGCCCACGGCACAGGTCGACGAATCCCGAGGGGTTCCGGTACACGGTCACGTGCCGGCCGACCATGTCCCCGGACGCGTCGAGCCCCAGCCGCTCGCCTGAGGAGACTCCGTCGATGATCTCGCGTTTGAACGGTTGGTCGGAGAAGATCCGAAGTCCTTCGGCGATCGTGTGCTCTTCGCGCTCGAAGGACTGGTCCTCTTTTACGATCTCCCGCATCCTGTTCTCGATGCGCTCGAGATCGGCGTCCGCGAAGTGCGCGCCGCCGGGAAGCTCGAAGTCGTAATAGAAGCCGTCCGCGATCGCGGGGCCGATGGCGTACTCGGCGCCCGGCCAAAGATCGGTGACGGCCTGGGCCAGCACGTGAGCGGTGGAGTGGCGGAGCACTGACCGTCCAGCGTCGGAGTCCTCGGTCACGATTGCGACTTGAGTCCCGTCGTCGAGGACGGTGGTGAGGTCACGCAGGGCGCCGTTCACCTCGATCGCGACGGCCGCTTTGGCGAGGCGCGGGCCTATCGACTCAGCGAGCCCGAGACCTGTCGTCCCGTCGGGCAACTCCCGGGTCGAACCGTCCGGAAGCCGAACCTTGACGACGCCTGCCATTTCGTTCCTTTCTGTTCCCTGCTCCGCTCTGTTTCCTGCTCCGCGCACCGCCCGCTTGCTCCCGGATCAGCCGGGAGTTCACAGGGTAACGCCAAGCAGAGCGGCCCCCGCCGACACATCCGACCCCATGTCGGCGCGCTCGTCGAGCTCCTCGAGCGCTCCCGGCGCATTTAGGTCGTCGTCCAGTCGACTTCGGACCGCCACGAGAGACCCGTCGCCGCTTCTCTTAGCCGCCGACCGCCATCGATCGAGGCGCACTGTTGCTTTTTCGAGCTCGCCGGCGTCGAAGTCCCAGTCTTCGCGGTAGTGATGTGACAGGAGGAGCAAGCGGATCGCTTCTGGCTCCCATTCGTCCAAAAGGTCTCCCACGAAGACCAGGTTGCCGAGTGACTTCGACATTTTCTTTCCATGCAGGCCCACCATTCCGACATGGAGCCAGTGACGGGCGAACGTCACGCCAGTGACGGATTCCGATTGCGCTCTTTCGCATTCGTGATGCGGAAAAACGAGGTCGCTTCCCCCGCCGTGTAGGTCGACGGTCGGACCGAGTTCACGCATGGCCAGAGCCGAGCATTCGATGTGCCAACCGGGACGACCCGGTCCCCAGCGCGACTGCCATGCGGGCTCGTCGGCAGCCGAGGGTTGCCAAAGCACGAAGTCGAGCGGGTCGCGCTTGTGGGGATCGTCGGGATTGCCTCCGCGCTCGGCTGCTAGAAGGAGCATCTCAGGACGAGACAGCCCACTCAGCTCACCGAACCCAGGGTAAGTCGCAATGTCGAAATAGACAGCACCACCCGCCTCGTACGCGTTTCCGGTCTCGAGAACGTCGCCTATGAGCGAAAGGATGTCCGGGATCGCAGAGGTCGCCCTCGGTTCGCTGGACACAGGTAACAGGTCGAGCGCCGCCATGTCGGAATCGAACCTCGCCATCTCTTCAGCAGCGAGATCCAGATAATGCACGCCCAGCTCGCGCGCCTTACGGAGAATGTCGTCGTCCACGTCCGTGACGTTTCTCACAGACCTGACGTCCTGTCCCATGTCGATGAGCCTCCGTTGAAGCAGATCGAACGTCGTGTAGACGGCCGCGTGTCCCAGGTGAGCCGCGTCATAAGGCGTGATGCCGCAGGAGTAGAGCGACACCGTGGTGCCGGGTTCGACGACGGGCTCGAAGGGGACGATCTCACCCCGCTTCGTGTCGAAGAGCCGCATCAGGTGTCTGTTGTCACGTGATCCAAGCCCGCTAGTCGAAGCGAGCTGTGGGCCTTGTAACGCATGTTCACCGTGACGATCACTGCTGTGAAGGCCTCGATCGCGGACGCCGAGGCAAGGCTTCCAGCATCCAGAGGACGAAGTCCCTTGATCCGACCGAAGAGCTCGAGCGCCTGGGAAGTCGCTGCGGGGTGGTCCGAGCAGACAAGGACGTCGGCCTCGAGATCACGTTTGAGATTGGTCAGTGTCGACGCCGGCAGATGATGTCCAGCCGCCGCCACCCAGGTATCAGGAAGGGCCGCCTGAATTTCAGCCGCGACAGACCCGCGAGACATGAGCAGAGCGTGGACCTCATTGCCTTTCTTCACGAGCGCGTTCGCCACCGAGACGACGACCTTGCCTCCGAGCCGCTCGCGCAGCTCGTCGAGGGTGGGTACGGCCGCTTCCCACGGGGTCGCGGCCAGGATGACTTCCTCCTCGGCGGCCTCGGCGTTGGACGTTCCCTTGAGATCGAGCGAGTGCTCGGGCCAACTCTGCAACAGGTCGGCGACCACTTGACGAGCGCGACCGGCGTCGCGCGATCCCAAAGAGACTCGGGTGCCTCCTGCGGCGAGCCTGAGCGCTAGCCCTCGACCGAGGGGGCCGGTTCCGCCGAGGATTCCTACTTGCACGGGTTCCACCATTGCACACGAGCCACGAAACTCCCGATCCGCAGGTGGGTGCCGTTGCCCGTCGGTGCCGCGTACCGGTCGCAGATACGCCGAGACCAGCTTCCTGCATATGAGCCCAGGCGTGAGGTGACCCCGCTATGGTCCGGAGCTGCCATGGGAATCCTCGATGGAAAACGAATTCTCGTCACGGGTGTGCTCACGAGTGACTCACTTGCGTTTGGCGTCGCCCAATTGGCACAGGACGAAGGTGCAGAGGTGATCCTTTCGGGTGCTGGTAGAGGTCTGCGCCTGACCGAGCGTACGGCGCGGCGGCTCCGCGTCGACACAGATGTCATGCCGATCGACGTGACCGACCCACAGGAGCTCACGGAAGCTGCCGCGACGCTGGCGGATCGATGGGGACGGCTCGACGGGCTCCTCCACGCAATCGGGTACGCGCCGCCCGAGTGTCTGGGGGGCGACATCCTCCGAGCAGGTTGGGACGATGTCAAGGTGGCGCTCGAGGTTTCCGCCTACTCGCTCAAAGCCTTGGTCGGCGCCTTTGCGACATTGCTCGAAGCGGCGGGAAGCTCGTCGGTGGTCGGGCTCGACTTCGACGCGAGCGTGGCGTGGCCCGCATACGACTGGATGGGCGTTTCGAAAGCCGCTCTCGAGTCGCTTTCGAGGTACCTCGCGCGGGACCTTGGCCCGAAAGGGATTCGTGTGAACCTGGTTGCAGCGGGACCGGTACGCACAGTCGCCGCAAAGTCGATTCCAGCGTTCAAGGACTTCGAGGACACTTGGGCAACCCACGCGCCGCTCGGTTGGAACGTGACCGACAGCCGAGCCGTGGCGAAGGCGTGCGTCGCGCTTTTGTCGGACTGGTTCCCGATGACCACCGGCGAGATCTTGCATGTCGATGGCGGAGTGCACGCGGTCGGTCTTTGAGCGGTTCCGCGACTCGAACGTCGTGTCGTCGTAAAATCACCGGATGCCCGAAGGTGGTCCGATCCTCAGCGTCGTTCCCGGTGGAGCGGCGACTCACAACGGAACCATCACGATCGTCGGAATTCTCGGCGAATCGTTCGACGGACTCCCCACCGACGCCCGTCGCGCGATAGGGGGAGCCGATTGGATCGCTGCGAGCGGTAGGCATCTCGATGCGTGGCGCGCCTGGCTCGGTCGCAGCTCGGCGAAGGAGGTGGGCGCTCGAGCGGTCCCGGCGATAGAAGCGGATAGAGATCTGGGCGCTTTCGCCGAACAAGTGGCTCAGCGCGCAGTCGAGCACAGCGAAGACGTGTGCGTCATCGCGTCCGGCGACCCGGGGTTCTTCGGAGTAGTCGGTGCCCTGTTGCGTGTCGTCGAGCGATCACGGCTCAAGGTGTTTCCTGTCGCCTCCTCTGTCGCGGTCGCGTTCGCCAGGCTGGGTCTCCCCTGGGACGACGCTGCGGTGATCGATCTCAGCGGGCGCACGAGCGCCGACGCTGTACAAGCGCTTCGCGTCGCTCGCAAAGCCGCCGTGCTCACATCTCCTGAAGTGCCGCCGCAGACTCTCGGGCGCGCTCTGGTGGACGTCGGTGTGTCAACCGATCTCGTCGCGGTGTGCAGCAGGCTCGGCTGTCCGGACGAACGCGTCATCGAGCTCGACTTGGACGATCTGGCAGTGGGCGCCTTCGACCCGATGTCGGTGGTGATTCTCATCGGGCCTGGTGGGCTTCAGACCATGGGCTGGGAAGAAGCGGGCGCGACGTCTGCGGGCGAGACACGCGTCGCGCCGCCCGGCGAAGAACGAGTCAACAGTCTCAGTTCAGAGATAGTCCATGAGGTCAGCGAAATCTCGCGCGCTAAGTTGATGCTTCCCGTCACGGGTGTTCTGTGGGATGTAGAGGGTGCGGAGGCCAGCGTCGCGGTGGGATCCGCCAGAGCTCGGCCGGGTCTGACCGTCTTTGCAATAGCGCCCACGGACGCGGGTGAAGACGCTGCAGGGACGATATCCGACGACGCTGCGTCGGCAGGCGTTGCGGTCCACGTCGTTTCGGAGAAGGCACCCGGAGCATTCGAGAGATTGCCCGATCCCGACCGCGTCTTCCTGGGAAGCGAGGATCCGAATCTGCTCGATGCAGCGATCCGACGTTTGCGACCTGGTGGCCGCGTCGTCGCCGCATTCGGTTCGGTGGACCGCGCGGTCGCGGCGGCCGAGCGTCTCGGATCGTTGTCGCAGATCGCAGTTTCCGACGCAAAGCGCGACGACGACGGCTCGTGGAGTCTCGTAGCACGAGACCCGGTTTTCTTGGTGTGGGGTCCCTGACGTTCGACTGATGTTCGATGTCGACTGCCACCCGAACGGGTGCGACGTCGACTGCCACCCGAACGGGTGCAACGTCGATTGCCACCCCGAACGGGTCTGTGTTAGGAAGGTCCTCGTACGCTCCCAACCGGGGGAAGCCGGTCGAATTCCGGCACTGACCCGCAGCCGTAGTCCCGTTCGACAACGGGTAAGTCGGATTACCTGGGCGGGGGCGGACTCCAAATATAAACCGTCGAGGCTGCGGTTCGGGGTCCGGGCGTTCGCAGGCCACTCGTTCCGGCGCACATGCGCCACGCGGGTCGGCCGGCGGAGCTGGAAGCCGGCGCAGCTCCAGCTCAAAGGAAAGAACGCATGCGACAAGGATTGCGGACGCGTCGAGGATTGCGCGTCCTCGCGATGTTCACGTCGGTGGTGGGCCTGACCGCTTCACTCACTGTGGCTCAAGCCGCCGGGGCGTCAACAACGAAAAAGGTTGCCCGTTACGGGGCCGGGTGGATCGCTGGTCAAATCGTCTCGAACGGCGGTTATCTGGTCTCGTTCGGCTCTCCCGACGTTCCGGACACCGCGTACTCCGTTATCGGTTTGCACGCGGCAGGCGTCGGGAAAACCGCTTCAAAGGACGCGATCGCGTATCTCGAGACCCAGCTGAGCGCTCTGACGACGGACGGGACCGACGATCCCGGAACGCTCGCATATTTCATAATGGCGGCACATGCGGCCGGTGTGAACCCGCGCAAATTCGGGGGCCACGCGGCGCAGAACGATCTCGTGGCGAGGCTGCTCGCGACCAGCACGACTTCGGGCCCGGACGCAGGACTGTTCGGCGCACAAGATCCGACTTACAACGGCGCGTTCCGACAAGGTCTCGCTCTCGCCGCGCTCGCCGCGGTAAAGATCCCTGCGAGCAACCCCGCGGTTGCAGCCGGCATCACGTGGCTGGAGAACCAGCAGTGCGCAAACGGCCTTTGGGAGGCTTACCGCTCGGACCCCTCCACCAACCCGTGCACCCCGGCCGACCCCGACACGTTCACCGGACCGGACACGAACAGCACCTCGCTCGCGGTCCAGGGCCTTGCCGCTTACGGGGATCATCCGCAGGACGGCGCGACTCTCTCCGCGCTCCGCTCGATCCAGTCGAGCGACGCGGGTTTCCCGGACATCGCCGCGAGCGGGCAAAGCTCCGATCCGGACTCCACCGCTCTTGTGATCCAGACGATCCTCGCCGAAGGCCAAGATCCTGCTTCCTCGTCTTGGGCCGTCTCAGGCTCGACCCCGTACACCGCGCTCGCCAGCTACCAGCTCGGTTGTTCGGCACCCGCCGCGGACCGCGGGGCATTCTTCTATCCGGGGAGCTCGGCGGCGAATGTCATCGCCACCGTCCAAGCGGTTCCGGCAGCGGCGGAAAAGGTCCTCCCGGTGGGACCGTTGAAGACGTCGAACGCAATACCGACCATGACGTGCTGAAGACGGTGACTCTGTAGCTATGCGAGCTATGCGTAAGGCCGCAATCGCGTTCGTATTGCTGCCCTTCGGCATGGCGACGGTCTCGGCAGGGCTCCTCACGCGAGCGAGCCCCGCCGAGGCCGCATCGGCGGCTTCCTGCACCACGACGTCCGGCGTCACGGTCGTCGTCGACTTCTCCCCTTTCGGCGGCCAGATAACAAAAGGCTGTGCACCGGGCGCGCCTGCGACCGGTCTGGACGCAATGACGCAAGCGGGTTTCAGCGTGACGGGCACGCAGCGTTACGGAGACGCCTTCGTCTGTCGGATCGACGGCTTGCCCACCGAGTCGCAGGACCCATGTGTGGATACGCCGCCCGCCGATGCTTACTGGGCGTACTTCCACGCTCTTCAGGGCGCGACCTCATGGACTTACAGCAACCTCGGAGCGGCCAGCTACCAACCGCCGCCGGGGAGCGTTGACGCTTGGACCTTCGGATCGGGCGAACCGCCACCGTTCGCCCCCTCCGAGGTCCTGCCGACTCCGAGCTCGACGACGACGACCGTCCAGGTCGGTTCCCCGCAACCGACCTCGGGGGCGACTCCGACAACGGATCGCGCTCCCGGCTCGCAAAAACCGGTCGATTCTCCGGCGACGGGCTCGGCTCCCACACCGTCGCCCTCAACGGGTCCCACTGCGGGTCCCAATGCGACGAGCGCGCACGCGAAGGCTTCTGCGGCCACGACCACCACCGGAGCTCCCCGCTCGGATGAATCTTCGAAGGTCCCCAAAATCGTGGACGTCTCGCCGTCGCAACAACGCGCCGCCGCGGCGGCAGACAAAAAGGACCGGTCAGGCGAGGGATCTCCGGCACTGTTCATCGCAGGTGCGGTGGTCGTAGCCGGATTCGCCGCGACTGCCAGCACACTCGCCATAAGGCGACGAAGGTCCGATGTCAGGAGCACCTAGCACGTCCGTCTTCGCACGCCGTTTCGCCGGCTGGAGGTTGCCACGCACGCTACATCCAGTGGCTTGGTGGCTCTGGGCGATCTGCCTGGTCGTCGCCGTCACCCAGACCACGAATCCCCTGTTATTGGCGCTCGTGTTCGTGGTCCTCGGGTTCGTGGTCTCGAGCCGTCGCACCGAAGCACCCTGGGCGCGCGCGTTCAAGTACTACCTCTATGTCGCGCTCACCGTCGTAGCTATACGGGTCGTTTTTCGTTCCGTTTTCGGAGGCGACGTGGGAGGGCCCGGGTCGCACGTGATTTTCACACTTCCTCGCATCCCACTTCCCGCTTGGGCGGCGGGCGTGCAGATCGGCGGGCCCGTAACTTTGGAGGGCACATTGTCGGCTCTCTACAGCGGACTGAAGCTCGGTTGCCTGTTGTGCTGTCTCGGAGCTGCAAATGCGCTGGCAAATCCGAAGCGGGCGCTGCGCTCTTTGCCCGGAGCTCTTTACGAGCTCGGCGTAGCCGCGGTAGTGACCTTCAACGTGGGGCCGCAGCTGGTCGAGGGCGTGCAGCGTGTGCGCCGTGCCAGGAAGCTGCGCGGAGGCAGCAGCCAGAAATTCCATGTTCTTCGTAGCATCGCCATTCCCGTCCTCGAGGACGCCTTCGACCGTTCCCTCCGACTCGCTGCCGCCATGGACAGCCGTGGATTCGGCCGTACCGACAACGCCTCCAGAGCTCTGCGGCGGACGACGGGCGCGTTGATGATCATCGGCCTGCTCCTTGTATGTGTCGGCGTCTCCGGGCTGATCGATCCGTCCGCATCCTGGCTCATGGGACCCCCCCTTCTGGTCGCCGGCGCGCTGGTTTGTACCGCGGGGCTCGTCGTCGGGAGTCGACGCGTCGGTCGAACGAGTTACCGGCCCGATCCGTGGAAAGTTCCGGAGTCATTGGCCGTCGCAACAGGAGTGGTTCCGGCGGTTGTCCTCCTCGTATCTTTGGGCGCGAGTCCATCCCAGATGAACCCCCCCTTCAACCCGATCACGTGGCCGTCGCTCCCATTGGTGCCGGCGATCGCAATTGTCGTGGCAGGGCTTGCGGGAATCGTCACTCCACCGCCGCCGAAACGATCACTAACGCGGACGGCGGCACTCGACGGTGAGCCGAGCGAATCACGACGCGACGCCACGCGGCCGACCGAGCGGGTGGAGGTCTCCGCGTGATCGAGCTCCGCGATGTTTGGGTCTCCTACAAAGATGCCAAGCACCCGACGCTCGCCGGGGTGGATCTCCATATCGGCGAAGGCGAGCTCGCTCTCGTTGTCGGTCCGACCGGCGTGGGGAAGTCGACGCTGCTCGGTGCCATGAACGGCCTCGTACCGCACTTCACCGGAGGAAGTCTCAGGGGATGCGTGAGCGTGGACGGGCTCGACACGCGAACACACCGGCCGCGCGACTTGGCTGACGTGGTCGGCTTCGTGGGTCAGGACCCGCAATCGGGGTTCGTGACGGACACGGTCGAAGAGGAGCTCGCCTATTCGATGGAACAACTGGCGGTGGCGCCGGACGTGATGCGCAAGCGAGTCGAAGAGACGATGGACCTCCTGGGCATCGCCGAGCTCCATGACCGCCCTCTTTTCGAGCTGTCGGGCGGACAGCAGCAACGGGTCGCGATCGGCGCGGCTCTCACCGCTCATCCGCGAATCCTCGTCCTCGACGAGCCGACCTCCGCTCTCGATCCGGTGGCGGCGGAAGATGTCCTCGCAACAGTTCTCCGCCTGGTCCACGACCTGAGCGTGACCGTCGTGCTCGCAGAGCACCGTCTCGAGCGCGTGGTCCAGTACGCGGACCGGATCGTCGAAGTACTCCCGGGGGGCACCGTCAAACACGGACCACCCGCTCGGATGCTTTCGTTCACGAACGTGGCCCCACCGGTCGTCGAGCTCGGCCGCTTCGCCGGTTGGGAGCCGCTTCCCCTGTCGGTTCGCGACGCTCGCCGGCACGCGAGCCCACTGCGCACTCGGCTCGACGATCTCGTGATGCCGTTAACCGCCCGAAAGCCGGCAAAAGGACCGCTGCTGCTGCGTTCATGCAAGGTGATCGTCCGCTACAACTCGACCGTCGCGGTGCGCGAAGTCAGCCTCGATCTGTATGCGGGCGAGGTCGTGGTGCTCATGGGACGGAACGGATCGGGTAAATCGTCGTTGCTCTGGGCGCTTCAGGGCACAGGCCCCCGTCAGGGAGGAAGTGTCCTTGTGGGTACGTCGGACCCCGGCTCTCTTTCAGCGGAACGAGCCCGCGCGCTCGTAGGACTGGTTCCACAAACCTCGACTGACCTTCTATACCTCGACACCGTTGCAGAGGAGTGCACCCAAGCAGACAAGGATGCCGGGCTCGAATCCGGGACGACGACCCGCAAACTGCTCGACAGCCTCGTGCCTGAAATAGATGACGCTTCACACCCACGGGACCTCTCGGAAGGTCAGCGCCTCGCCCTGGTGCTCGCGATTCAGCTTGCGGCTGCGCCAAAAGTGATCCTTCTCGATGAGCCGACGCGCGGGCTCGATTACGCGGCGAAACGGTTGCTCATCGACACCATCGACCGCCTCGCGGCCGAAGGACGGGCCGTCGTCATATCCACCCACGACGTCGAGTTCGCCGCCATGACAGCGGACCGAGTGGTGGTGATGGCATCCGGAGAGATGGTCGCCGATGGTCCAGCGACGGACATCCTGGTGGCGTCGCCGGCCTTCGCACCTCAGGTGAGCAAGGTTCTGGCGCCGCTCCCATACCTCACGGTGGAACAGGTGAAAGCAGCTCTGGACGGAGGACGATGAACACGACACTTCCTGCGATCCGGATCGGAGCGCGCCCACGTGTTGCGATCGCGATGGCGTCTTTCATCGGGGTCGTCGCGTTTTTCTGGCCGTTCGTTCTCGCCGCCAACAAGATCGGCACGACATATCTTCCGCCGCTCATGTTCGGCGCTCTCCTCGTCCTGGTACTCGCAATAGTTTTTTCCGAGATCGCCCACGGCGGAATCGACGCCAAGGCGATCGCCATGCTCGGCGTGCTCTCGGCAGTGGGTGCCGCGCTTCGACCGCTCGGAGCCGGAACTGCGGGCATCGAGACGATCTTCTTCACCCTTGTAATCGCTGGGAGAGTCTTCGGACCAGGCTTCGGATTCGTTCTCGGATGCACCACCTTGTTCGCATCGTCGTTGATAACCGGAGGGGTGGGACCTTGGATGCCGTACCAGATGTTCGGGTGCGCCTGGGTGGGTCTCTTCGCCGGCCTCCTACCTCCGGCTTCGGGACGCAGGGAGATCGCGATGCTCGCCGTTTACGGGGCGATCTCCGCCTATGCGTACGGGTTCATGATCAACCTGTCCTTCTGGCCCTTTTCGGTCGATCCGCATAGTTCGATCGCATACCTGCCCGGTGCGACTTTCGTCGTGAACCTTCACAGATACATCGTCTTCGACGCGACCACGTCGCTCGGTTGGGACACGGGAAGGGCCATCACCACGTTTCTCTGTATCGTCATCTTCGGACGCGCATTACTTGCCACCTTCCGCCGAGCGGCTCGGCGCGCGGTGTTCGACGCTGGCACTCTGACGGATCTTTCGAAACGAACCGGAGTTGTGGAGTCTCCCGCTTCTGCGACCGTATCGAAGACGCAGACGGTTTAAGTGGCGCTTTGACCGGCGCTTTAACCGTTCGGGTCGGGCGTCGGCAGGAGGATCCCCGCAAGCGGAGCTGCGAGCTGCGCGCCGCTTCGAACTTTAGGGTCCGTCGAGACTTCGGCCACAGACAACGCCTGCTCGAGAATGGCCCGCGCGGCGGGCTCGGGAATCGGTGGAAGAGGATTGCGAGCGAGTGCGGTCACCCTCGCGAGCGTGCCGTCCGACGCTGCGTTTCCGATCGTCACCGTATAGGGAAGGGCCGGACGATCCGGTCCGGTCAAGGGGTCCGGTGCCACGTAGACGAGCGCGCTCCCGTCGGGCCTCAGTTTCTCTGTGTCCAGCTCAGCTGCGCCGGACACCGAGATCCGCTCGTGATCGCCTGGTGGTACGTAGATCACGGTGTCGAAAGACAGGTTCCCGCCGCGACCGCCGGTGGTGTCCAGCGCTTCCATCGCGAACGATCCCGTTGTCGTGTCGGAGCCGTAAGCGAGGAGGACACCTGCAGTCGCGCGCGGCCAGGGTGTCGACAGGTACTCCTTCCGGCTCTCGATCACGCGATCGGGGCCGGGTAGCTTCCTCGGATCGCCGGATCCCTCGGTTCCGTTAGACGTGGTGTTGTAGTACGTCCGCTGCCACCGAACGCACCAACAGCTCGACGGGCTTGTGGCAAGACCCTTCCACGCCCAAAGGGTC
>DASPVS010000370.1:0-2199 GCA_035622235.1 Acidimicrobiales bacterium
GTCCTTCGTAGTGGGGATCACCGACGAATCGCCGATTGGCGCTTGGCCAAGGCCCTGGAGAGGACCTTGGCGCAAAGACCAGACCTCATAGAGGACAGGGGTGGGCTCAACGACCGCGAGCGGAGAGTCCTCGAATCCCTAGAGCGACCAGAAGGCTAGGCAGTCGGGGGCGTCCAGGGCCTACTGGCCGCTGCTGCGATGGGCTATTCTCGACGTTTCGGCAGGCTCCGGTTCGCTGTGGCCCGCACGAGGATCGGACGGCGCAGGGGAGTGTCGCCCCGGCCAACCGGAGAACGAGCGCTGGAGGCACGCGCCCAATGAACCCGACAGACATCGTCGACCGCCAGAGCCTGCGCGACGACATTCCCGAATTCCGACCCGGCGATACCGTCAAGGTCCACGTCCGCGTGGTGGAGGGAAATCGCGAGCGTGTTCAGGTTTTCCAAGGTCCCGTCATCCGTCGCCAGGGCACCGGCGCGCGCGAGACCTTCACCGTCCGGAAGGTCAGCTTCGGAGTGGGGGTGGAGCGAACATTTCCTGTCCATTCGCCGGTGATCGCCAAGTTGGAGGTCGTGACTCGTGGCGATGTGCGCCGCGCGAAGCTCTACTACCTACGCGGGCGTGTCGGTAAGGCGGCCAAGATCAGGGAAAAGCGGACGGTGCGTTCCTGAGAACGTTCTCACGCTGAAGCGGCCACGAAGGCGACATCTCTATGAGTGAAGAGGACCTCGAACGATACGAGTCCGAGATCGAGCTGGCGCTGGTCCAAGAGTACCGAACGGTGCTCCCGCTCTTTCAGTATGTCGTCGAAACCGAACGCCGCTTCTACCTTGCGAACGATGTAAAGCTCACGGTGCGCGATGGAACTTCGCCGACGTGCATAGAGCTCGAGCTGGGCGACGCCTGGGTTTGGGACATGTACCGCCCGGCGAGATTCGTCCCTGAGGTCAGGGTTCTCACGTTCCGCGATGTGAACGTGGAGCGGCTGCCCGAACGCGATACCTGAAGTCCGGATTCGACAGCCGACATGGCCGGTTCGCGCCAAGCCCTCGGCGCTCGCGGCGAGCAAGCCGTGGCATCGCACTACCTCGACGCCGGATACGAGCTGCTGTCGAGAAACTGGCGTTGCAGCGAAGGAGAGCTTGACCTCGTCCTCGTTGATCGGTCGAAGCACCTTCTCGTGTTCTGCGAAGTCAAGACTCGTCGTACCGACGCATTCGGGTCACCGCTCGAGGCCGTCACGTACGCAAAGCGCAAGCGGCTCCGTCGTTTAGCCGCGCTCTGGCTGGGCTCCCAACCCGGATCCGCAGTGCCAAGCCAAGGTTTCGCTTCCTCTAGGAGGTCGTTCGATTTGCGTTTCGACGTCGCTGCGGTTCGAGTTCACGCTGGACGCCTGGACATAGAGATCGTGGAGTCTGCGCTCTAACGTGTTGGCCGTGAAGACCGAGACGATCCTCGTGGAGCGAGATGGTGGCGTAGTCACCGTCACCTTGAACAGACCGGAACGCAAGAACGCCGGAAACGGCCAGATGTGGCGGGATCTACTCCTCACGTTCGGCGAGGTCACTCGTCGTCGCGACGATCGAGTGCTGGTGCTCACAGGCGCCGGTGGAGCCTTTTGTTCGGGAGCCGACATCACGGATCCGAAAGGAGTGAGCGGAGACCCCGATGACCCCCATCTGATCAGGATGCAATTCTTCGGCCAGACGATGCTGGCGCTTCATGACATCCCCAAGCCGACGATTGCAAAGGTGAGGGGAATCGCAGCCGGGGCCGGCCTCAGTATGGCGCTGGGATGCGACTTGATCGTTGCTTCAGACAATGCGCGGATGTCGGAGATCTTCTCTCGCCGCGGGCTTTCCGTGGACGGTGGTTCTTCTTGGCTATTGCCGAGGATGATCGGCTTACACCGAGCCAAAGAGCTCGCTTATTTCGCAGATATCCTTTCCGCGGACGAAGCAGCGCAATTCGGCATCGTGAACAGAGTGGTTCCCGACGATCAGCTGGACGCGTTCGTGTACGAGTGGGCGTGCAAACTCGCAGCCGGCCCGCCCCTTGCATTGTCCATGACCAAACGACTCTTGAACGAGAGTTTCGAGATGTCGATGGCACAAGCTCTCGACAGCGAAGCGCGCGCACAGACCATCAACTTCTACAGCGAAGACACCTCCGAGGCGATGCGAGCGTTCACGGAGAAAC
>DASPVS010000371.1:0-6451 GCA_035622235.1 Acidimicrobiales bacterium
AGCAGGAATGCGATCGAGACCTTGTTCAAGTTACGAGCCATGGCGTCAGGCTCCACTTCGAGGCCTGCGACAAAGAGGAGAAATCCGAGTCCCAGGAACGACAGAACGCGGGTCGCCTCGTTCGGCTGAGCGATCGCGAGACCACCTGGCCCGACGAGCGCCCCTAGGAGTACCTCCACAACGACCGCTGGAATTCTCAACCCGCCGTGGAGGCTCACGATCAAAGGAGATACGCACGCGATGACCGCCACGATCAGAAGGGTTCCGAATACAGCGGGAACACCCAGCGCCGTTGCGCCGATCATCGAGCAAACATCGCCATCCGTAAGGACGCTAGGCAATGCACCCCGCGGAGTCTAAGCGCCCTCGGATCCCTTAACCCTTGACGTAGGAGCGCTTTTCGGCGATTTTGCCGTCACGAACTTTGAAGATGTCCACACCCCGGACATGACCGCCGTCCCAGGTGTAACGCCAACGCTGTACGACGCGGTCACCCGCTCCGAAAGTCTCCTCGGCAACAAAACGGCTTGCGGTGTCTTCGAAGATGGCCTTCCATGCCTTGCGAATCTCTGAAGGACCAATGTGGCTCGTTCCGTCAGGTGCAGGCCCTGTGGCTTCGAACAAACAGTCTTCGGTTACAAGCCTCAGTGTGGCTTCGAGGTCGTGGTCCGCCCAGGCCGCCCCGAACCTCTCCACAACCTCGATCGGGTCAGGCACAACAGTCTGCCCTCCAATGTCGGACATGGGACCTTCCTCTTGGGTGCTACCTGTGGGATCCCGCACCCTGGGGGGATCCTTACCTACTAGTAAGTAGACAGTCAAGCAGGAGCGAACGGGCTCTTTTGATAACCTGACGCCCATGTCAGGTAGCGGGGATCGGGTGCGTCTGGCCATCGTCGGGGCCGGCAATATCGCCCCGCTCAACGCCCGGGGATATCTCCACCACGACAGATGCGACGTGATAGCCATCTGTGACCCGCTCGAGGACAAGGCGCGCGCACTGGCGGAGTCCTGGGGGGTTCCAAAAGTGTTCAGCGACCTCGACAAGTGTCTTGCGGATCCGGACATAGACGCAGTTGAGATACTCACTCCCACACACCTTCACCACGAGCACGTTGTGGCATCGCTGGAAGCGGGGAAGCACGTTTCGTGCCAGAAGCCCGTTTCCAACACCGTGGACCAGGCACTCGAGATGGCGGCGACTGCCGAAAAACAAGGCGTAAATTTGAGAATAAGCGAGTGTTTCCGCCACTATCCGCCCCTCGAAAAAGCGAAAGAGCTCGTATCGCAGGGCGCGATCGGGCATCCGACCAATCTTCGTATTCGCACCGTGGTCGGGCAGACTGACTCGGCGTTTCAGGCAGCCCTACAAGCCGAGGGTTACATCTGGCGTCTGAACGCCTTGAGCCCGGGGGGACACCTTTTCGACGACATGGTGCACAAGTACGCGATGGCCTTGTGGCTGGCCGGACAGGACATCGTCTCTGTGCAGGCAGTCGTAAGGCGTCGTGATCTGTTCTTCGAGCCGTGCGCGTGCATATTCGAGTACGAGGACCCTCAGCTGTTGGGCTCCATGGAGGTGAGTTACGCCCCCTCGATGATGATGCGTAGCTCCTATTACGGCGCAGACGAATTCTTCGAGATCCAAGGTGACGAAGGATTCTTGTGGGTCACGCGCTGCACGGGGGAGCTTTTGGACCTGCCTCCTTTGATGTTGTACCAAGGAGTCGGGAAAGCCGGAAATCTGCACGAGGTGCCGGGTTTGAATTCGGACTGGGGTGCAGGGTTCGACCGTTCGGCGGCGCATTTCGTGGACTCGCTTCTTGCCGGCACCACACCCGAGATGAGCGCGGCGGAGGCGACGAAGGTTCTCCAACTGTGCTTCGCCGTCTACGAGGCAGGGAACACCGGCTCGAAGGTCGATCCCCGCACGATCACCGGGTCCGTAACTCCCGAGGGTTGGGCGGAGTGGTAACTGGCCTCGGAGGCTGAAGGCGGTGGCGGTGAGCGGACTGGCCAACCTGGCAGTGAAGGTCGCCGACCTCGACGCCGCAATCTCCTTCTACCGTTCCCTTGGAGCGGATGTCACGGACCGAATGGAGTGGAACGGTGCCGAGCGAGCAGACGTCCGGCTGGGTCCCCTTCAGATAACGCTTTTCACCCGGGCGATCTACGAGGATGCCGTCAACCTGCCTGATGACTGTTTTCTTCACCCCGCATTGTTCAGCGACGACCTCGATGGTGACATCGCAGACCGGGAGGTCCTTTGGGGACCGGCGGAGGTAACCGGTCCGTTCGGACGGCGCAGGATCGCGTTCATCGAAGCCCCGGGAAATATCCGATTGGAGTTCATGGAGCAGCTTGAAGCACCTACCACCGGTCATGAAAAGCAGGAGCGCTGAATCACGACTGTTTCACCCAGGGCTCACGAAGTCACGTCAGGTTTGGCTCGGGGTATCACGGGTCCTGACTGGTGCCCGATGCAGAATACGAGGTATTCGAAGGCGTTCAGCGCCTAGATACGACGGAGGGGAAACGGAATGCGTTCAGACATCAAAGGAACGACGATGCCGCTTCTCGAGTTGACCCTCGAGTCGGGTGAGTACGTGATCTCCACCCACGGCGAACTGTCATGGATGTCATCGAACATGCGGTTGTCCCAGTCCATGTCCTCCGGCGCGCAGAAAGGGATCATGGGTGGCTTGAAAAGGGCCGTGGGTGGCGGCGGGCTCGTGCTCACCAAGTACGAGGCCGATGGAGGCCAGGGAGTGGTCGCTTTTGGTGCCAAGCTTCCGGGCCAGATCTTTCCCGTCACCGTGTCTCAGGGCCAGGGATACTTGGTGCATCGCCATGGGTGGGTCTGTGGGACAGCGGGGATCGTACCCACCGTGGGCTTGCAACAGACGTTTCGCGGTGGCTTGTGGGGGGGCGACGGTTTCGTTCTCCAACGCCTCGAAGGCGAGGGCCAGGCGTGGATCGAACTGTCAGGCGAGATCGTCAGCTATCAGTTGAACCAGGGGCAGTCGTTGCTGGTCCACCCCGGGCATGTCGGTCTCTTCGAGGATCGTGTGAGCTTCAGCGTCACCCGAATGCAAGGAATCAAGAACATCGCTTTTGGTGAGGACGGGTACCACCTGGTGTCTCTCACGGGACCTGGCAACGTGTGGCTCCAGAGCATGTCGATCTCGCAGCTGGCACAGTCGATGGCGCCTTATCTACGCGACGGTAACGACCACCCGGCGGCCGCGGCCGGCCTGGGTGGAGTGATCGGTGGCGTGATCGGGAAGAGTCTGGGAACCTGACGCGCTGCATTCTCCGGCACCTGACGGCGCAACATGATTCTCCCTTCGGATTCAATCTGTGGCCGGCCTCGAACTTCTCTCGAACCGGGGACGAGTTCGGACTTCCCCCTCGGTTCGTCGATCAACGACGACCTTCGTGGATCGTCACATGGAGCCGGCATAGCCTCAAGCTCTTGTGAGAGGGCCTCCGTGCTCCTCCGTGTCGATCTTCAGAGGAACCTTGGCGACGATGACGTCGGGCCTTGACCGCAAGGCAGCCGAAAGAACGAAGTCGAAGTGGTTGTGAAGGAGTCGATACCGGATGCGATCCGGGATCACGACCGGTATGAGCACCAGGATTTGCTCGTTTCGTTCCCGTTTCAGATCATCGATGAACTTGCAGATCGGCTGCACTATCGAGGTATACGGGGTACGCAACACTCTTAGCGGCACTCCAGGGTCCCACCGGGCCCACTCGTTGGTCAGCTCCTCCGCTTGGTCCCCGCTCTCGGGACCTCCCTCCGTTGCAACGGTTATCGCTATCACGTCGCGAGATAGTGAACGAGCTTCCGACAGGGCCAATTCCGTGAGTCGCGACAGACCGGTCACAGGCACGACAACGACCGTGGGCCTGATCACGAGTGGACCAAGTTCCGTGTCGATCCCAAGGGCTTGCCCTGCGCGTCGGTAGTAGGCGTGGATTCTCGTAAACAGGAGAATGAAGAGTGGGATTGCGATGACCACAACCCAGGCACCTTCTGTGAATTTCGTAACGAGGAACACGAGAGTGGCTACGGCAGTGACGATGGCGCCGAAACCGTTGATCGCGGCCCGTCGTCGCCATCGGGGAGGTCGCGTCCTGCGCCAATGAACCACCAATCCCGTTTGAGACAGCGTGAATCCAGTGAAGACCCCTATGGCGAAAAGCGGGATGAGAGTGTTGGTATTTCCATCCACCGCGATGAGCAGGGCAGCCGACATGGCGGCGAGAACAAGAATTCCGCTGGAGAAAACCTGGCGATCACCGCGTAGCGAGAAGATGTGTGGAAGGAAGTTGTCCCTCGCCAAAAGGCTCGCCAGGACAGGCAAACCCCCGAACGACGTGTTCGCAGCCAGAGCGAGAACGATCGTGATCGTGATCGAGACCGTGTAGTAAGCCCAGTTTCGGCCCACCGCCATACCCATTATCTGGCTCAGTACCGTCTGACCCGATCTTGGGCCGATATGCCATCGATTCGCCAATACGGCCAAACCGAGCAGCATCGCGCCGAGAATGACTCCCAATAGCATTTCGGTGCGTTTTGCACGCACCACGCGGGGCTCTTTGAACAACGGCACGCCGTTGGCGATCGCTTCAACTCCAGTGAGAGCGCTACATCCAGCAGAAAAGGCCTTCAGGATCAGCAGAACTCCGACAACTTGCAGATTCGTCGTGGGGACCAATGAGTGTCCAGGTTGAGGTGTGTTCAGGCCGAGCGGGTGGATCAAGCCCACTGCGATGATGGCGAACAGTCCGAAGATGAACAACATGGTCGGCAAGAGAAAAGCCCGAGCGGCTTCTCCGAGACCACGCAAGTTGAAAACGGTGACAAGAGCAAGAATTCCCAGACAAATGGGAACGTCTGCTCCTGCCAACGCGCTGAAAGCAGACGTGAGGGAGGCGACACCTGCGGCGATCGACACGGCGACTGTCAGCGTGTAATCGACTACGAGGGCTGCCGCGGCTACGAGGCTCGTGCCCGTTCCGAGGTTCGCGCGAGAGACAGCGTATGCACCGCCTCCGCCCGGATATGCGTCGATCACCTGGCGATACGAGAAGACGAGAATCGACAGAAGACCGACGATCGCGATGGTTATCGGAAGGACGAAGTGAAGCGCACCGGCTCCGGCGACGGCCAGGACGACGATGATCGCCTCGGGCCCATATGCCACCGAGGTCAACGCGTCCAGAGACAAGGCCGAAAGACCCTCTACGGGGCTTATCTGTTCCTTGGATGATTCCTGTGCCGGGAGTGGCCTGCCAATCAGAAAACGCCAGGTTGAAGCTACCGATCCAGCCAAGGTGGGTCGTTCCGGCATCCGTGCGCCTAGTTCTCGGCCTTGTGACCGTCAGACGTGATTCGGAGTAGGTTTTGTCCCGATCCTGAATCGGGCCGTTTCGTCGAGGCTGGCGATGGGATTGAACGCGCTGCGGGCATCATACCGGGATGGTAATGGCCACCATCGGGGCGAACGAGCCAATCGATGCCGCGCGCTCGAGCGTAGCCGTCCGTATTTTTCGAAGACCTCGGATTGTCGAGATTCGAGCCGTTACGACCGCGCGATGCGAGAGTTCGCGGACGGAGTGGCGTCTAACGCGTAAAGGACGTCGAGAATCGGTTGGTCAGTAACGGGTCTCGTTGTAACCCGAACAGACGACGGCCTGGAATCTGCAAAGGGGGTGGGGCCGTGAGGATGGGGAGCGGCGACAGGCTCGTCACCCTGTCCCTGATGCCACGACCGAGGAGGCGACGCAGCCCCCTGCATTGTCTCGATCCCATCACGATGGCGTCGCTTCCTTGCAGCAGTGCGGCATCCACGATCGCGTGGGGAAGATCGCACATGTTCGCCCTGGCGAGCAGCCCGGTCGCGGGAATTCCATAGTTTCGAAATTCGATCACCGCCCGTTGCACGAGATGAGTCGCTTCCTTCTGGGTGGGGTCTGAGAATCCCCGTCCTGAAACGAGAATGGGATTGACGTGCAGGACGTAGACGTCCGCGTCGCTGTTCCTGGCGAGTGCCATCGCGAAGCTGAGCGCCGTGAGAGACGAGTCCGAATCGTCAATCGCCACAAGAAGTCTTTCGAACATGGACTCTCCGCGGGCTCGGGTCTGGGGTGCCTTGTTCCCGGGCGACGCTCTCGCCCACCCAATCATGTTAACTCTCGATGCCCGAAAAGTGGTTTCGAAGCTCGACTTTCGACTTCTTTTTTTGCCCCGTTCTGGTTTCTTGGCGACTGGGCGGTGCTCGTGCCGGGCGAGCTCGAAGGGAGGTCGGGGAGAGGCCTTGTGGCAAAGCGCGGGTGGGGAGAGCCTGTGGCAAGAAGTACGTACATCTGTCTCTTCAGAGGGCATGCTGGTCTCATGCAGAGTTGCACCAAATGCGAGTTCGTCTATGAAAACGTGCCGGTG
>DASPVS010000372.1:0-6753 GCA_035622235.1 Acidimicrobiales bacterium
ATCCGTACGCCCGGAGCGAGCTCTCGCTACACACCACCGGTGCCCCGCGACACAAGGGTGAGCCCCAAATGGATGGGGCCACTCATCCTCGCCCTGCTCATAGGCGGAGCGCTCGTGATCATGCTCAACTACTTCGACGTCCTGCCCGCGGCCCCCACGAACTGGTACCTGCTCGGCGGCATCGTCATGATCGGAGGCGGGTTCATAGTCGCAACCCGCTACCGCTGACCGGCGCCCGCTCCTTCGGACTGTTCTACGGTCGACTCCGACACACGGTCACGGGACGAGGGTCAGTCGAGGCGCTCGATAACCGTTGCGTTGGCCAGCCCTCCGCCCTCGCACATCGTCTGCAGCCCGTAGCGGCCGCCGGTGCGCTCGAGCTCGTTGAGCAACGTCGCCATGAGCTTTGCGCCTGATGCGCCGAGAGGATGTCCGAGGGCTATGGCGCCACCGTTCACGTTGACGCGCTCCATGTCGGGCTTGAGCTCCTTCTCCCACGCGAGGATGACCGAAGCGAATGCCTCGTTGATCTCCACGAGGTCGATGTCATCGATCGAGAGCCCTGCCTTATCGAGGACTTTGCGGGTTGCGGGTATCGGTCCGCTGAGCATCGTCACGGGATCGACCCCGGCAAGTGAGAACGCGGAGAAGCGCGCCCGCGGCCTCAGACCCAACGCGTTCGCCTTCTCTTCGCTCATGATAAGCACGGCTGCGGCGCCGTCGGTTATCTGGGAGGAGTTTCCGGCGGTGACCTTCCCGTCCGGCTTGAACGCCGGCTTCAGGCTTGACAAAGCCTCGACGGTCGTATCTGGACGAATCCCTTCGTCGGTGTTGATCGTCTCCCCTGTCGGATTTCCTTCGTCGTCTTTTACCTCGAGCGACACGATCTCATTTTCGAAACGACCCTCGGCCGTCGCCCTTGCTGCATACTTCTGACTGCGGACGCCGTAGGTGTCGAGTTCTTCGCGTGAGAGGTTCCATTCGTCTGCGATCATCTCGGCGGAAATTCCCTGAGAAACCAGCCCGCCCCGGTCGGCGTAGCGTTGCATCATCTTGGGGCCGAAGGGATACCCGAGGTCGCGTACGACCGAGGATCCCATCGGCGTGTGTGTCATGTGCTCGACGCCGGCTGCTATCGCGACGTCGTAAACACCGGCCAGCACGCCCTGTGCAGCGAAATGAATTGCCTGTTGCGAAGATCCGCACTGACGGTCGACCGTCGTCGCAGGGACCGACTCCGGGAAGCCAGCTGCCAGGACAGCGTTGCGGCCCACGTTGATGCCTTGTTCGGCGACCTGCATCACGCAACCCATGATGACGTCGTCTACTTCGGCTGGATCCAGACCGTTGCGATCGACCAGAGCCTTGAGGGGCTCAGCCGCGAGGTCCACTGCGTGCCAGCCCCGCAACTTCCCGTTGCGTTTGCCTCCCGGGGTGCGTACTGCGTCGACGATCACGGCGGTTGGCATCTTCGTGCTCCTCTCAGTCCACTGAATCCGGGCTCGAGCCTGAGGCTCGATGCCCCGCATCCCAAACCTGACCGATCGGTCAAGATCGTTCGATAATGAGGCTAGCGGATCTGTTCGACACGGGCGCTACCTTTGCCGAGCGTGAACAAGGACCCAGGTAGAGGCCCAAGTGAAGCAAAACAGATGAACGGCGACCCCGAGAAGCCGAAGAACGACGACTCTGAGAAGGCGAAGAACGAAACGCTGAAGAACATGGACAGGTGGCTCGGCCACGGTGGGATGGAGATCATCGGACTGGTGGGCGCGTCGTTCCAGGCCTACGGCGTGGACGGAGAGGACCTCGGCTGGGCAGAGGCGACGTGGACCCCGACTTCACTCGCGTGCAACCCCCACGGCACGGTCCAAGCGGGCGTTCACTCGTTGATTCTGGACGCAGCCATGAATTTCGCGATCAACGCCGCATTGTCCGCGAGGGACCGAACCCGCGGGACACTCGAGATGAAGACCGAGACGATGCGTCCTGCCAGGGCATCAGAGACTTTCTCGGTTCGCGGCGAGGTCGTGCGGATGGCCCGCCAAGTTGCCTACGGCGAAGCGACCGTTCGGGACGACGCGGGACAGATCATCAGTCGAGCAACCGGGACCTTTCTTCTTCACCGCGAATAGCTACTGGTTCTCTTGGTTGGCCGAAGAAGACCGGCCATCTTCGCCGGAAGTGTCAGCGCAAATAGAGGTGGGTTTGCTCCCGTTGGAAAGGGTGCGGGCTCCAATTCGAACTCAACCCGTGGTGTCACAGCCTGTCGCTACGTTGCGTTCCCAAGCGAAGAGATCGCGGCCCGGGCTGACGATGGCTTGGGTCTGCCTGGCAAAAGTCGGAACCTCAAGCCCGAGTGTCAGGACCTAGTGACGGGACAAAAGTGACCCAGGCGGTGCTGATCGAAGCCACGGCCACCAGTGAGGGCAAACCCCTCGTGCGTTTGGGGTACGCGCCTCCTCCGCGCGCTCTCGGCGGTTGTCCTTTGTGCCGTGGGCCTCTGCGGGGCTCGTTCGCCCTCTGCTGGTGTTGCCATCGTTCGACGTCATTGCTCGGGTCGATCCCAGGCGAAAAAGCCTCTCCTTGCGTGAAACGAGGAGAGCTTCCCCGTGTCCTGCCGGTTTCCCTGTGCGCCGTCGGCGACCCCCTTCACCGCGCTCTGCGCCTCTACAAAGACGCGCCGGCGATCGACGCGCGCAACCACTTCACGTCCCTCGTCGCTCGTCACCTCGAGCACTTCTTGTCGAGACATTTTGGTTGCCTGCAGGACTTGGCTGGTGGCTGCGTCGATGCGCTGGCCGTAGTGCCGAGCACGACCCGAGGCACGAGGTCGCGTTCTGGTCGAGGAACCGACCCGGTTGAGTGGATCGTTCGTCGAAGCCAAACGCTTTCGGCTTTGCAGAGAGTTCGTCTACAACGCGGGGTGGAAACAGTTCGTCACCTGGGTCCGAGCAGAGCTGGGTTTGAGGTCGCCACCCAAGTCAGAGCCGGAACCACTGTGGTGGTTTTCGACGATACGTGGACTACCGGTGCGCATGCGTTGAGTGCTGCCGCGGCGCTCGAGCGGGCCGGGGCGAACGTGGTGGCGATTCTCGTGATCGGCAGGATCATCGACATCACAGCTGGACCGGACGTTGCCAATTGGTGGCGCGACGTCGTGAGCAGGGCCGAACGCGCAGAACCTAGCGGACAGTGCTGTTTGTCGACGTGCAAACTGGCTGGCAGGTCCGCCCCTGCCTTGTCTCAACTACCTGGTTTGGATCCGAGCTCTGTCACGGCACCGGGCAACGGCCGGTTGGATGTCAGGCGCTCTGCCGATCCTCGAGCAGAGCCCTGGTGTAGGGATCGCTCGGGGCCGAAAGGATATTTGCTGCCACACCCGATTCAACGACCTCACCATCGCGCATGATCACGACAGTGTCGGCCAAAGCGTCTGCAACAGCGGGGTCACGCGTGGCGACGACGACCGCGACGTCGGTCTCCGAGCGGACGCGGAACAGAAGGTCGAAGATGCGCTGGCGGGCCCCGGATTCGACCCCTGCGAACGGCTCGTCCAGGAGGAGAAGGTCATAGCCGGCGGTCAAGGTCTTTGCGATTTGAATCCTCTGGCGCATGCCGGCGACCGGCACAGCTCCCGGGCCAGGACTCCCCAACAGGATCCCGGCGCGTTCGGTTGGCACGGTTCGGTCGGCCACACCGTGGGGCGCAGGTGGGTGGACGAGCTCGATGGCACGCGACCTGAGTTGGCGCCTCGTGTCACTCGAAGCCCCGGTCACGTCTACGCCGTGGAGCAGCACCTGACCCGATCGAGGAGCGAAATCCAGGCCGACGCAGCGAAGCAGGGTGGACTTGCCGGCTCCTTCGGAACCCACGACGACGACCGTCTCGCCCACAGAAGCTTCGAACGAGACTGCACGAAGGCGCGCGAAACCATCGCGCTCAACGCACAATCCGCGCACCTCGAGGACGGGCCTAGCCATGCGTCCAGGATGCGAGGGCGCTGTAAACGTCGGGTGAACGAAGCGCAACAGGTTCCCCATCTGTAAAGCTACTGACGCCGATGTCAGGCTTCGTCGTGGTTCGGCCGGGGGGCACGCCTTGAGGTCTCGGCACGCAGCGGCGTGAACAAGAGGAGAAGAAGGGGATCTTAATGAGCGACCTACCCGAGACCATGCCGGCAGCGGTGTATCGCGGGCCTGACGATCTGGTCGTCGAAGAGCGCCCGGTCCGCCAGCCTGGCCCCGGTCAGGTTTTGGTCGAGGTGGATCACTGTGGGATCTGTGGATCCGACATCCACCTGATGCTTCAGGGCTGGGGAAAACCGGGGCGGATCGAGGGACACGAGTGGGCCGGAACGGTGGTGGCACTCGGCGACGATGTGAAGGAGTGGGTGGTCGGGGACACGGTCGTAGGAGGCCCTTCACCCCGCTGCGGTACGTGTCGACGTTGCAGGGAAGGCAAGCCGTCGCAGTGTGAAAACCGTTCCAAATCAGTGCACGACGAATTCGAAGGCGCATTTGCCCGGTTCATCCGGGCAGGCGCGGCGTCGCTCGTGCGTGTACCCGACGGTTTGTCATCGCGAGACGCTGCGCTCGCCGAGCCGTTGGCCGTCGCGCTGCACGGCATAACCCGATCGGGGGTGGCGAGCGGCGACTCGGTGATGATCTTCGGGGCGGGGCCGATCGGAGCACTTTCGCTTGCCGCCCTGAGAGCCAAAGGAATCGGACCCGTCACCGTCGTAGAACCCGGAGAGCAGCGCCGGCGTCTCGCCGCCGAGATCGGTGCCGACGATGTAATCCACCCGTCAGAGCTAGTGACATTCCCCCGCTGGGAGCCGGAACGGATTTCGGAACGAGCAGTGGACGTGGTACTCGAGTGTTCGGGCTACGGCAGCGCTATCGAGGCTGGGATTCACCAGCTAAAGCGTGGGGGAACACTCGTGCTCGTGGGGGCCGGCATGGACACTCCGCCCTTGGATACGAATCGGATGCTCTTGAACGAGCTCCAGATTTGCGGCTCGTTCGTCTACGACTTCGACGGGTTCGCGAAGGCGCTGGAGCTGCTCGCGTCGGGCGCGATTCCCACCCGTCTTCTCATCGAGCCTGAGGACGTAACCCTCGACGGGATATACACAGCGATGCAGTCGCTCGCGTCCGGAGGGCTCGCCGGCAAGGCGATGGTTGTGCCTCGCGTTTCGAGCGGGCACGAGCAACCCGAAGGACACGCGCCATGACACACCCCTTCTACCCGTCGGGTAACCCGAGATTCAACCACGTCGCGATGAGCGTGCCGTCAGACCTTCTTGACGAGGGGTCCCGCAACGACATCTGTCGTTTTTACCGAGAGGTCCTCGGTTTCGAAGAGATGCCCATGATGACGGTCGATCGTCGCCGGCTGATCCTCAGCTGCGTCCACTGGGATCAGTTCATATTTCTCATCTCCGATGAGGTTCCGATGAGCTGTCCTCGCATGGATCATTTTGGCCTGGCGGTCGGAAGTCGCGAGGAACTGGTTGGCGTTCAGAACCGCGCGGAGGCGTTCCACTCATCGGATGATCGCGTGGACCTGATCCCATTGCATGTCGATGATCAGGGCCCGATCAAGATCCACTCGCTTTACTTGAAATACATTCTTCCGATGATGTGCGAACTGCAATGGTGGGAGTTCATACCGCAAACAAAGGAACCGGCATGAATG
The DNA here is from genome assembly GCA_035622235.1 of Acidimicrobiales bacterium. Taxonomy (GTDB): domain Bacteria; phylum Actinomycetota; class Acidimicrobiia; order Acidimicrobiales; family UBA8190; genus DASPVS01. The sequence continues at coordinate 5,701 of DASPVS010000372.1, forward strand.
ACGGTCTGCGTTTCGGCGTCTTCGTACCTCAAGGTTGGAAACTCGAGTACTCGGGGTGGAGCGCCCCTCGTGCGTGGGAACGGTCTGTTGAGCTCGCGCGTCAAGCAGAGTCTCTGGCGTATGACCATTTGTGGGTGTATGACCACGTGGAGACCGTTCCACGCAGAGAGCCGACCCACGTTTTCGAGGCCTTCACGATGCTGTCGGCGTTGTCCCAACAGACGTCGCGGATCGGCTTGGGCCAACTCGTCACCTGCTCTTCTTACCGAAACGTCGGATTGCTCGCAAAGGAAGCGGCTTGCCTCGACGTCTATTCGAATGGACGTCTCATCCTGGGCTTGGGCGCGGGCTGGTATCACGAGGAGTACGCGTCGTACGGCTACGAGTTCCTTCCGCCCCGGTCGAGACTCGAGGTCCTCGAAGAGACCGTCAACGCGGTGCGACGCTTATGGACCGAGGAGACGGTGACGTTTCGGGGTACCCACCTCAGACTCGACGCTGCTTTCTGCGATCCCAAGCCGGTCCAGAACCTGCCCGCCATATGGATTGGCGGCGGAGGCGAGAAGGTCAATCTGAGGATCGCCGCCCGTTTCGCGGACGCTACGAACTGGCAAGTGGGACTTAGCGACTTCGTCCGGAAGTCGAACCTGCTCGAGCAATACTGCAAAGAGATCGACCGGCCCTTCGAGGGAATATCGAGGACACACGGACCGGATTGTCGCATCTTCGACTCCGACGCAGAAGCGCGTTCGTGGTGCGCTTCGATCGGCGGTGGGAACCTCTGGGGACGTGAGGACGTCGATACCTACTTGAGCGACAACTTTGTCGGCACCGTCGAACAAGTGGTCGAGAAGACACAGGCGTTCGTCGATGCAGGAGCGGCCCAGTTCGTGCTTTGGATGCGTGACTTCCCATCTGACGAGTCGATGCGAAGGTTCATGAACGAGGTCGTTCCGAGCGTCAAGCCATCCGCTTGAAGCCTCTGGCCAGGTCATAACGCTCACATAGCGGGTCACAAGGCTCACAGCCCAGGTCATGACGATGACAGACCAG
>DASPVS010000373.1:0-10180 GCA_035622235.1 Acidimicrobiales bacterium
GAGAAGTTCGACCAAGCCGGTTGTCACTTCTCTCCCTCGCTCCTTCCGTCCGCTCCGAGGAGCTCCCGGGTTTGTTCGTGAACGACGTCTCCGTTCTTGATCACGCAGCTCCCGGCCACCACTTCGTCGTCGAAGTCGGGCGCGAGCTGCCCGTCCTTTGAAAGCAGAGAGAGGAAGTTCGCGACGTTGCGCGCATAGAGAAAGCTCGCGTGCGTGGGCATCCCCGAAGCGGGATTGCTCATGCCACGCACGGTTACGCCTTCGTGCACGACGTCACGCCCGGCTTCGGTCAATTCGCAGTTTCCTCCGCCGTCAGCGGCGAGGTCTACCACGACCGATCCGGCTGACATCGCTTCGACCATTTCCTTGGTGACCAGTACCGGAGCTTTCCGGCCCGGCACGGCGGCGGTCGTGATGACGGCGTCGGAGACCGCAACCTCTTTGCCGAGAAGCTCGCGTTGGCGAGCTAGAAACTCCTCGGATTGCGCGCGTGCATATCCCCCCACTCCCTCCTGTGTCTCCAGGTCGAGTTGGACGAACGTCGCGCCGAGCGATTGGACCTCCTCTGCGGCGGCGGCTCGAACGTCATAGGCGCGCACTTGAGCGCCCAGCCGACGGGCGGTGGCGATGGCCTGGAGTCCGGCCACTCCGGTTCCCATGACGAACACCTTCGCGGGAGGCACTGTCCCGGCGGCGGTCATGAAAAGGGGGAAGAACTTCGGTAGAAGCTCGGCAGCCGCGAGGGCGGAGCGATATCCCGAAACGGTCGCCTGGGACGAGAGCGCGTCCATCGACTGCGCCCGGCTGATCCTCGGCACGAGGTCGAGGCTGAAGGCCGTCGCTTTCTTCGCAACCAGCGCCTTTACCACTTCGAGCTGCGAGGTCGGCTGGAGAAAACTGACGACGGTGATCCCCTCGGGCAGCTCCGACGTCTCTTGCGGTGTCGGCGGCTGAACCTTCCCAATGATCTCGGCGTCCTTGGAGATCGAGGTGAGGTCGCCTATCGACGCACCCTTCTCCCGGTAAGCGTCGTCTGTGAAGTACGCCGCTTCGCCTGCCCCGGATTCGACGGCCACCTCGAACCCCGAACCTTTGAGCCGGCCCGCCACATCGGGGACGATCGCCACACGATGCTCGTTCGGGTTGAGTTCCTTCGGTACGGCCAGCTTCACGGGGCGATATAAGAGCACGCCCAGAGCCGGACCATCCACCCCGCTCGTGACCTCGAGCGGTCGGTAAACAGGTCAGCCGGCCTCTGCCGCGTTCCCGTGGCCCGGCTTCGGGGGAGTCGATTGCCCACGACGAGGTGGGTTGCTCTGACCCTTCGAGGCACGACCGCCTCCGCTGCGGCGCCTCTGTCCGCCCTTGGCCTTCGATGCCCTTTGCGAGCCCGCCGGCGAAGCGCCGCGTCCGGTTCCCGACTGTGAGCCGCGACCCGCGCGCGCTGACGGGGAGGCCTTTGCCGCCGGGCGCGCAGGTGAGGATGTCTTCTCTTCCGCCTCTTGCTCGGCGTCGTGCTCCTCGTCCGAGTCCCGGCCCGACCCGACATCTGGTCCCAAGCTGGTCGTCGGTTTCGCCTGGGCAGCCGAAGGATGATCTCGCGCAGCGCGAGAGATCGCCTCGGCGTCGGGGTGCGCGCCGGTTCCGCCCTCCCCGGAACCGCCCGCGGGATGGACGTCGTCCGCACGCCCTTCTCCGGTGATCACCTTCAAAGGAACCGTCGAAGTCCTTGCCGCGCCTCTCGGGTTGGAGGCACCCGCAGTTCTCGGAGCCCCGAGCGGGTACACGGCGCGTGGTTCGACGTTGGCGAGCGAATGGGTGGCGCTGTCGGACAACGGCGGGTCGAAGAAGTAGCCCTGCCCTACATCCGCGCCGAACTCCCGGAGGATCGCCACTTGCTGGGCTGACTCGACGCCTTCGGCGACAGTGCTCATTGCAAGCGTGTGACTGACGTGGATGACGGCTTCGACGATCGCCCGGTTCATTCCCTCGCGCGCCTCGAGGCTCGTGATGAACGCCTTGTCGATTTTCACCGTCTCGACCTCGAAGCGACGCAGCGGTTCGAGCGTCGACCAACTCGTTCCGACATCGTCGACTGCGAGGTGGACGCCCAGACCGGAAACTGCTCGCAGGTCTTGAGAAGCGTTCTCGTCCGCGATCGCGCGTTCGGTCACTTCGATCGTCAGACGATCGGGGTTGAGACCCGATACCTCGAGCGCGTGTATGACGGCGCCCGAAGCTTCTCCTCTGCGTAACTGGACGATCGAACAATTGACAGCCACCTGGATGCCCGATGGCCAACGTTGTGCCTGGGCGCAAGCCTCGGAGATCACCCACGAGTTCAGCGAGACGATGTCGTCGTTGGCCTCGGCCCAAGGCAGGAGCACCTCGGGCGGTATATGTCCTTTCGTCGGGTGGTCCCATCGGACCAGAGCCTCGAAACCTAGAAGTCGCCCCGTCGCGAAGTCGACGGCAGGCTGGAATTCGAGCACCGGCTTTCCGGCCAGCACGAGGGTGGGTTCGGCTGTCATCTCACCTCCACTGGTACGCCGGACCGCTTCGACAAAAAGCGGCGCCGTCGCACTTACAAGCTGCCAAACCCGTAGCTACCGTCGTCCGGCGACTCTGCACCTGGATGCGCTGCGCCGGCACATTGCCTTGATCGGCAGAAGCAGAGCCACGCTTGAGAACGCGCACGCTCCGCGCGGTTCGGTAAAGGGACGCTACGTGACGCCTCGAACCGCCGACAGATAAGTCGGCCACTCTCCGCCGCCGTCGGCCAAGATGTTCGCCCCTGACACGTACGCCGCCAACGGCGACGCAAGGAAGACGCAGATCCCTGCGATGTCCTCCGGTGAGCCCATTCGCCTGAGAGGGACAGTCTCAGCGACGCGGGCGACACCATCTGGGCCTCCGTAGTGGTCGTCTGCGGCCTCCGTCGCGAGTAACCCCGCCACGACACCGTTGACCCTGACCTTGGGAGCCCATTCCATTGCAAGGGTGCGAGTCAGGTTCGCCAGTCCGGCTTTCGCCGCTCCGTACGCCGCCGCACCCGGAGATGGGCGGGTCCCCGACACACTGCCGATGTTGATGATGCAGCCGCCAGACGACTGGTCCTGCATCACGGCGTTCGCCGCTTGCGCACAGTAAAAAGGTGCGAGCAGATTCAAAGCTACGACAGACGAGAAAAAGCGCGGTGAAACGGTCGCTGCATCCGCCACAGGGGCGCCGCCGGCATTGTTCACCAGAACGTCGAGTCTTCCGAACCGTTCGGTCGCCGTTGCGACCGTGAGAGCGGCGCCGTCAGGTTCACGAACGTCAGCCGCTACGAAGACCGCACGCTTTTTTCCTCCGGTTGGCAGGGCGTCCTTGTCGGGAACCTTTCGACCGCACACGACGACCTCGGCACCGGCTTCGAGAAACGCTCTCGCTATGCCCGATCCGACGCCGCGGGTGCCCCCGGTAACGGCGATCACCTGTCCCGAGAAGTCAAGCGTTGAAGCCTTCAGGTCCACACCTGTGTGATATCAGGTTCCGTGCATAGACCGGTGCGGCCGGTGCGGCCGGGGCGTCAGGGGGTGGCGCGGTGGTGCGGCTGAGGTCGTCTGACCTACCCTGCGTGCCTTCTCGACGAAGGACCGGATCTCGCAACGGAGCCCTGCTGATGGGTATCGAAAGAAACGACCGCAGTCCGAACGTGGCGGAGGTCGTCATCGACGTCCCGCCGGTGAACGCCCTGGACGTGGCCGGCTGGTACTCGCTTGCCGACGCCGTCACCGATGCCGGGCGGGACCAGTCCGTGAGGGCGCTGGTCCTCCGGTCGGAGGGCCGCGGCTTCTGCGCAGGGGTGGACATAAAGGAGATCCAAGCCAAGGGAGACGAAGCTCTAGTGGGGGTGAACCGCGGCTGTGCAGCCGCTTTCGCCGCTGTCTACGAGTGCGAGGTTCCTGTTATCACGGCCGTGCATGGCTTCTGCCTAGGCGGCGGGATCGGAGTCGTCGGCAACGCAGACATCATCGTGGCGTCGGACGACGCCACCTTTGGCTTACCCGAAGTGGACAGGGGAGCGCTGGGGGCAGCGACCCATCTGTCACGCCTCGTTCCTCAACATCGGATGCGCGCCATGGTCTACACGGCGACGGTGGTCAAAGCGTCGGAGTTGCTCCACTACGGGTCTGTGTTACGGGTGGTGCCGCGTGAGGATCTGATCGACGTTGCCTACGAGGTGGCCAACGAGATCGCGGGAAAGAGCCCGACGATCATCCGACGTGCCAAGGAATCTCTGAACGGGATCGACCCCGTGGACGTTCGCCGCAGTTACCGCTTCGAGCAGGGGTTCACGTACGAGCTGCACGTCTCGGGTGTTGCAGACGAACAGCGCGCAGCCTTCGTCGAGAAACGAGCTCCGGACACTTCGAAGTGAAGATCCGACGAGGTGCTCGCAACGAAAGCCCATTGAGCCGTGGCGGATAAGCGAGCGAGCCGTGGCGGATAAGCGAGTCAGCCGTGGCGGATAAGAGAGCGAGCCGTGGCGGATAAGAGAGCGACGATCGAAGAGGTCGTGAGCGAACTTCACGACGGCATGACGATCGGGGTCGGTGGATGGGGATCGCGCCGCAAGCCCATGGCCATCGTTCGCGCAATAGCGCGCAGCGGCCTGCACGATCTGACGGTCGTCTCGTACGGTGGGCCGGACGTCGGAATCCTCTGCTCTGCCGGTGTGGTTCGCAAAGCCGTCTACGGCTTCGTCACGCTCGACTCGATTGCCCTCGACCCGCTCTTCCGTTCTGCGCGCCAGAACGGAGAGATCGAGGCGATGGAGATCGACGAGGGAATGTTCTATCTCGGACTGCTCGCTGCAGCACAGCGGATCCCGTTTCTTCCCACCCGTGCGGGCCTTGGTTCGGACGTGCTCAGGATCAATCCCGAGCTACGGACGGTGACCTCCCCCTACCCCGGAGGAGTGTTCGACGATGGCTCGGCCCTCGTGGCGATGCCCGCCCTCGCACTCGACGCGGCGTTCGTGCACGTGAACCGCGCGGACACCCATGGCAACGGCCAGGTGCTCGGGCCCGACCCGTTCTTCGACGAGCTCTTCCTCGGTGCGGCGCGCGTCCGAGTGGTAACAGCCGAAAAGGTTGTCGAACCGGGCGCGCTTCTCGGCGAGGGCCCCGTTCAGACCGTGACGATCAGCAGGCTCCTCAGCGATGCCGTAGTGCAAACGCCGAACGGGGCACACTTCACCTCGTGCGCGCCCGACTACGGGCGGGACGAGGACTTCCAACGCTTGTACGCCAAATCTGCCGGCGATCCGGATGCGTGGGCCGCCTTCGAGCGCCGATATCTCCAGGTCGACGAGCAGGACTATCAACGCGCAGTCGACGAAGAACGGTCGAAATCGGGGGCGGCGTGACCGAAGTGGGTGCAGGCACCGACACCGGGGTCAGTCGCGCCGAAGTTTGTGCGGTCGCATGCGCAGAAGCATTTCGCGGTGATGGCGAGATCATCGCCAGTCCGTTCGGCACGATCCCCGCTGTCGGCGCGCGCCTGGCTCGACTCACTTTCGAGCCCGATCTCGTTCTCACAGACGGCGAGGCCGCTCTGATGGCGAACACGCCGGCGATCGATTCGGCGCGCGACGACATGGTTATCGAGGCATGGCTCCCATACAGGCGAGTATTCGACGTCGTGTGGTCGGGCAGGCGACACGTGATGATGATGGCCACACAAGTCGACAGGTACGGCAATCAGAACATCAGCTGCATCGGGGATTGGAAACGCCCGAAGACCCAACTGATCGGTGTCAGGGGTGCTCCGGGGAACACGGTCAACCACACGACCAGTTACTGGGTGCCGGCACACTCTCCTCGCTCTTTCGTGGAGAGAGTCGACGTGGTCTGTGGGGTGGGTTATGACAGGGCGAGCGAAGCCGGACCCGTCGCCTCCCGTTTCCATGAGATCCGGGTGGTGGTGAGTAACCTCGGAGTGTTCGATTTCGACACGCCGGATCACCGCATGAGGGTCAGGTCCCTGCACCCCGGGGTGACCCTGTCCGAAGTAGAAGAGGCGACCGGATTCGAATTGGCGCGCGCCGAAGGTCGAGCCGAGATCGAAGAGAGTCGCCTTCCTACACCCGAAGAGCTCTCTTTCATTCGGGAGGTGCTCGATCCACGGTCCCTTCGCGACCGGGAAATCTCCTCGTGACGACGCACGATCCTCATCGAGGTGATCGTCCGCCGCACCCCGCTCTTACGACGCGGCTGGTCGGACTGACCGGCGTCCGATATCCGATCGTCCAGACCGGTATGGGTTGGGTGGCAGGCCCGCGACTTGTGTCCGCGACTGCACAAGCGGGTGCGCTGGGCATCCTTGCTTCGGCCACAATGACGCTCGACGAGCTGCGCGCCGCGATCGCCGACGTTCGTTCGCGCACCGACGCCCCGTTCGGAGTGAACCTCCGCACCGACGCTACCGACGCCGCCGAAAGAATCGCGTTGATCATCGATGAAGGCGTGAAAGTCGCGAGCTTCGCGCAAGCCCCGAAACCCGAAATGGTGCGGCGTCTTCGCGGAAGCGGCGTTGTCGTCATGCCGACGGTGGGAGCCAGGCGCCACGCGGAGAAAGTCGCAGAATGGGGAGTCGACGCCGTCATCGCACAGGGCATGGAGGGCGGTGGTCACACGGGACAGGTCCCCACGACACTGCTCCTACCCGAGGTCGTCGATGCAGTCGGCAGGGACGTTGCAGTCGTAGCCGCTGGGGGATTCTCGGACGGCCGTGGGCTTGTCGCGGCCCTCGCTTACGGCGCAGACGGCATCGCCATGGGGACGAGGTTCCTACTCACCCGCGAAAGCCGTGTCCCCGACGAGGTGAAAAGCCTCTACCTCGGAACCCCGGTCACCGGTACCGTCGTCACCACACGGGTCGACGGTGCACCGCAGCGGGTAGTTAGGACGGATGTGGTGGACCACCTTGAACGCGCGGGTCGGCTCACTGCACTTCCCCGGGCGGCCAGAAACGCGCTCGCGTTCAGACGCCAGACCGACATGTCGATCCGCACGCTCGCTCAGGAAGGGCTCTCGCTCAAGAAGTCGGCTGAACTCACGTGGGCCCAAGTCGTCATGGCTGCCAACGCGCCGATGATGACCAAGGCGGCCCTGGTCGAAGGCCGAACGGATGCAGGCGTTCTCCCCACTGGTCAAGTGGTGGGCAACATCGACGAGATCCCCACTGTCGCGGAGCTCGTGAATCGGATGGTCGAGCAGGCGGAAGAAGTTCTCGTGCGTTTGTCGCCCGGTTGAGGGTCGGCTTTCCTCCACGACTCCACAACGCTTTCCGTGCGAATTCAGCTCACGCTGCAAACGCTCACGTTCGACCCGAAGTAGTTGGCGATGGTCAATGCGCCGGTCCGGCTCATGTCCACATATGCACGCCGGGGTGAAGACGAGAGCAGCAGCCCAGGTCCGGAGAACCCCGTTCCGGAAAGTAGGGAGAGCGTTGTCGTGGAGGTTGGCAGCCCGTCGACCCCGAGGGAGGTGGGTCGGGTGGTTCTCAGCGTGAGCTCTGCACCGTGGGGTATCACGAAACAGGACCCCTGTCGGATTGCTCCCTTCGACCGGACAACCTGGGTAGCTCCCGAATTCGCCGACGGGTTGTTCGTGCGGAACGGGTAGACCGGATAGATCGGGCTCTGAGTAATTTTCGTCTGAAGAAACAACTGTGCTGCGAGCAGCCCGGACGGGTTGGCCGATCTCGAGGACAGATCGCCGTCCTCCGTCCACTTCGAGATGAGTGTCACGGGAAGTGTGAAATCCCCACGAAAAGGTCCAGAAGTTTGCGGGGCGTCGCCGAGCTCCGGGATCCCCTTGCCGATGATGACGGCATGAGTGCCGACAAGTTGAGCCGCCCCGAGGAGGTCCGCGTGAAAGGGCTGCTCCAACGCGTCAAACGCCGATCCGGGAGCGGTGAAATTCCAAAGGAGGTACACGTTGTTCCCCAAGACGAACAGCGCAGCACCCGTAACTAACAGTGCTCCGGCGGTTCTCCATCTCCTCATCACCTCCTGTGCACCGAGTGCTGCCATCGGCGTGAACAGCATCGCCTCTATGTAGACGTACCTGGGGGTCGCCGCTTGAGTTGCCCCGAACTGACCGCGGGCAAGGCTGATGAATGCCAGCGCGAAGATCCCAGCCGTCAGCGTCGCGTAGGCGGGCAAGGTCGGGCCGCCCCCAGTTCTGATTTTCCATATGGCATAAGCGAGAAGAGCGATCACGAGCACCGCTCCAGCGCCTGGCACACCCGACGTCTCCCTTAAGGCGTTGGTCATCCCGCTCCACACGTAAGAGGGGATGTGGACCAGCTTGGTCACCGTGACCTGATCGACGTGGCTCACACCTTTGTGCCCGTAAGAGAGGTACCACGCGGCGTAGATCACCACTGGGACGGAAGCTGCGATCAGCGTGAACCGGATGCCTCGCCGAACCAGCACCACTATGCAGATGCCCACGAGCATCGGCACGCCGATTCCGGAAGACGCCAAGCTCAAGCACGCGAGCAGCCAAACAGCCGCCAGCCGCTTGCCGCTCCACGGATCGGTGTTGTCCGCCACGGTCACAGCCCATACTCCGAAGAGCACCGACAGCACGAAGCCCATCTGGAATGCCCAAGTGAGGTTCGTCGCGCCCGCCCCCAACACGGCGAGGATCGTTGCTGCCCCTGTGGAGATCCAGCCCGACACGCCGATTCGCAACATGAGGCGCCACACGAGGTGGACCAGAGCGAGATGGATGAGGATCAGCGTGGTTATGTACGGCCAGTAGCTGTGTAACTGCACGAAGTGGAACAACACCCAGAAGATTGCGAGGGGCACCGTCGACCAATGCTCGTTGTGCGGAAGAAACCACGTGCTCGCCGTTTGCGGACTCGTGATCCTGTTGTAGAAGTCGAACTCGTCCGCGAAGAACCAGGAGTGTCGGTTTACAACGAGCAGGACCACCAACGCGCACGCAAGCGTCAGCCAGTGCGTGATCGTCACGGCTCGCGACGGCGCCTTCGAGGAATCGTCGGCGACGGTCGCTTCGTCTTTCGACGGGGATTCAACTAGCGGAGTGGACGGTCCCTGAGACATTGTGCGTAGGCAGTCGACCTGGTCTGAGGCGAATCAGTCGACCTGGACTGAGGCGAACGAAGATAGCTAGGCGACCGGGTACCGACCAGCCGGACCGTCGAGCGTCGCATCTCGACTACATAAGCTTTGAGAATGTCAACGGAAGTCGGGCCTGGACCTGTCGATCCGACAGAGCCGCCGGAAGCGTCCGGACCGCCTCAACCGCCCGAAGGCGCTCAACCGGCCGAAGGCGCTCAACCGGCCGTAAGCGCTCAATCGCCCGAAGGCGCTCAACCGGCCGAAAGCGCCTCGAGTGGTCTTGCGGCACAGGTAGCTGAGCGGAGAGCCAAGCTCGACTCACTGCGTGAGCTCGGGGTGGACCCCTACCCGACGAAGTTCGAGCGGAGCACCACCTTGGGCCACCTGCGCGACTCGCACCAAGGCCTCGAACCAGACACGAAGACCGGAGAGGTCGCGCGCGTCGCAGGCAAGATCTCGTCGATTCGGGGGCACGGCCGACTCGTCTTTCTGACGGCTCGGGATTCGACCGGATCCGTCCAGCTCATGTGTCGCCAAGACGTGCTCTCCGAACAAGGCTCAAAGGTCCTCGAAAGGCTCGACATCGGCGATTGGATCGGCGCCGAGGGCGAGATCGTGACGTCCAGGAGAGGTGAGCTCTCCGTGGAGGCGAAGTCGCTGTGGATCTTGGTAAAGGCGTTGAGGCCGCTTCCCGACAAGTGGCGTGGCCTTGCAGACTCCGACACTCGCTATCGCCAACGCGAAGTCGATCTTCTGTCGAACGAGGACAGCCGTCGGGTCTTCGAGGTCCGCTCCGCGGCGATCGCGTCGATGAGATCACACCTCAAATCCGATGGCTACATCGAGGTCGAGACTCCCATACTCCAGCCCCAAGCCGGCGGTGCGCTCGCCCGCCCCTTTGTGACCCACGCTCACGCGCTCGACATCGATCTGACCTTGCGCATCGCGACGGAGTTGTACTTGAAGAGAATGGTCGTCGCCGGTTACGAGCGCGTCTTCGAGATAGGAAAGAACTTCCGGAACGAGGGAATCGAC
>DASPVS010000374.1:0-20095 GCA_035622235.1 Acidimicrobiales bacterium
GAAACCCCTTCAGAAACCCCATCCACCGATGTGGGGCGCGACGAGTAGCGAGGACGGTCACCGCCAAGTGGGACAGCTCGGCCTCGGGCTGTGCTCGTTCGCGGTAGGCGTGTCGCCAACCGAGGTGAAGAAGAAGGTCGACATATACCGCGAAGCAGTTCGCAGTTGCGAGAAGCCAATCGGTTCCTTCATAAACGACAATGCTGCGACGTTCACCATGGCGTTGTGCGCGCGAGATCGCGGTAAGGCCCTCGAGCTCGCAAAGGAATCCTTCGAGTGGTATCCGAAGGCGGGTGCCCGGCTGATCGCTTCGTTGACCGACTGGATGATGGAGCAGAACCAGGATCTCGGTACGTATTCCTATGCGAAGGATCTCAAGGTCACAGACGACTCAGGCATGCTGGACCTACTTTCGCTCGACTACCTGATCGACACAAACGCCTGCGTGCTCGGGACACCCGATGAGTGCGTCGACATGTGCAGGCAGTACGAAGAGGCGGGCATCGACACGCTGCTGTGCCTTGTGAATCCCTACAAGATCCCTCATGAGGCGGTCATGGAGACGATCGAGCTCATCGGCACAGAAGTGATCCCCCGGTTTCGCTCATGAGCGACAACATCGCCACCCGATCCGAGACCCAGCCAGAGACTTCCGCTGAGTGGAGGCTCGATCCCGAGCTTGCAAAGGCGCTCGCCGCATTTCCGATGGAAGATGAACCGTCTGATTGGTTCAAAGACCCGAACGTCCTCGCCCTCCTTCGATCGACGAAGAGCATGCTCGAAGCAACCGGGTCCACTCTGCCTCGCGATGAAATGGTCGAGGTCTCCGACCGCACCATCGAAGGGGGGCCCGGCAACGATGCGCTCAGGCTTCGCATCTACAAGCAGTGCGAGCAGGGGTCAGGAGCTCCGCTGCTCGTCTTCTTCCACGGCGGCGGGTTCATAATCGGTGACCCCGAGCTCGAGGAGTCGCGGTGTCTGCGCTTCGCGTCCGAAGCAGGCTGCATCGTCGTCTCCGCCGACTACCGTCTCGCTCCCGAACACCCGTACCCCGCGGGTTTGGACGACTGCTATGCCGCGCTCGAATGGGCCGCCGGTAATGCGAAAGAGCTCGGCGCAGACGCGGGGATGCTGGCGGTCGGAGGAAACAGCGCTGGTGGCGCGCTCGCCGCCGCGGTAGCCCAACGGGCACACCACAAGAAAGGCCCGCGTCTTTCGCTGCAACTTCTCTTGTACCCCGTGCTCGACGACCGAATGACAACCAAGTCGATGAGGGAATTCACCGACACCCCGATCTGGACGCGCGGGGCAAGCGAGATGATGTGGGATCAATACTTAGGTGGAGACAGTCAGAAGCCGGGCCAGGTGCCCGAGGGAGCAGCGCCCTCAAGAGCCACAAACCTCGCCGGATTGCCGCCTGCATACGTGATGACGTGCGAGCTCGACCCGTTACGCGACGAAGGAATCGAATACGCGAGACGGCTTCTCGAAGGGGGCGTACCGACGGAGCTCCATCAGTACGCATCCACGTTCCACGGATTCGACACGCTCGCCCCGGATGCGGCTATTTCGGTTCGCGCCGTAACGGAGCAGGTCGACGCGCTGAGGCGAGGATTTCTCCTCTGACGCACGAACTGAGCTCGAGGATTGATGGGATTTGAGGGGATTTGCGGGGTTCACCGGTACTGAGCGGTTCTGGCGCCGTCGGCGAACGCCGGAGAATCTTGCCCGAGTTCACGAATAGCCGAACACATCGGCCAACGCCCTGACCTCCGACGTCAACCCATCTCCACCTTCCCGTCCGTACAGCGTGTCGTCGCCGTTCCGTAGCCGGGCTCGTGAAGGGCGAAGAACAGGATTTCTGAGAAAGTTCGGGTCGTTGCCGAATGGAGCGCTCGGCGGACCGAAGCATGCGTACGGAGATCGTTCGGGATGCTTCATGCGTTCGATCGCTTCGTCGTCGGTCCGAAGCCCCAACCAACTAACTACCTGCGGCAGCTCCCGGTCAGGGTTTGTGACGATGTCCTCAGCGCGGACTCGCAACTTTGATCCGTCCGGCACTTCCGAAAGGAAGTTCAAAATGTTCGAGTGCAAGTTGAACCACGCGTATTGAGGATCAGGCTTCCTATTGCCACTGGCACTGCCATTGAGATTGCCATTGCCACTGGCATCTCGAAAATGGCCCAAGCCTGCCGAATGATCCAGCGATGGAAAATGAGTCAGCTGAACCAACCAGCGAGGCGCTGTGGCCGGCCCGCCGTAGTCGTCGATGGCTCGCAACACGGACTCCGCATGCCCATGGGGGTTGCGCACAAGATGAAGAAATCGTGCTTCCGGAAACAGGCGATACGCCCGGCGCATCCACTCCAACCTGTAGACGGTGCTTGGAGATTTGTCGACGATTACCAGCGGGCGAACTTGTGTAGCGAGTATCTCAACGACGAGGCCGACGTTCAGGTGACCCCGTCTCTGAATCCAACCCCTCGCCAGCCCGATGTTCTCGTCAGTCTGTCCCCCAAAAATTAGCTCGGCGACCGAGCGCAGAAGTCCATCGCCCATTCGTTGGTTCTCCCGGAGGCAGTACCGCCAGTGCGCTTGAAGCGTTTCGCGACGCCAAATTTGCAGCTCCGGGAGGCCATAAAGCTCTGGGTGCCGACCCAGCATCGAACCGATCAACGACGAGAAGGTTCGGGGTGGGCTGAGAATGATCAGTGGCCGCTCGACGCTAGAGGTCTGGCGGGCCCCCGGAGTCTGGCGGTTCCTCGAGGTCTGGCGGGTATTCGAGATCTGACGAGCCCGAGGTGGTCGTCCATGTGCGATCCGGGTTGTCAAGTTTTTTGCTCGGCCTTCGGCTTTGACCGTCCGCGAGTTGTCTGTCGGGCTTGTGCGCGACCGCTGCGCGACGAGGGAGGTGAACCTCTGCCATCGAGTGAGCTTTCCGATTCCTCCAACCAGCCCGAATCGAAGTCTTCTGGTGCCCGAGACCTCGTTCCGGCGGTGGGCGTGGGCTCGACGAGGACGATCTCCCCGTTTGCCTGACCGTTGTCCACCTCGACAATTGCGTCCAGAACGCGATCGGTGGTGATTGCACGCGGGAAACTGTGAGGCGCGACTGCGTTGCAACGAATACCGATTGCCGAATATTCCTCTGCCATGTGACAAGCGAGCATGTCGAGTGCGGCTTTTGACACGCTGTAGGCGGCCAGCCCGTCGCCGCTGTGAACATAGACACCCGACGTACTGGAAATATGGATGATGTTCCGATTGAAGGCTTGATTGTCACCGGGATAATGACGCCAGAACGATTCAACAACTTGCGCTGCGAGAAGCGCCGGGGCGAGGGTGTTCAATTGCAACGCTGCATCCAACGTTTCAATGAATTTCGGGCCGTCGAGGATGGGACTCCGTGCAGAGGAGGCCGCGGCGTTGACCAGAACGTCGATCCGATCGAATCGCGCCAATGCCAGTTCGACGACCCGACTGATCTCCCTTGGCTGGCTGAGGTCGGCGTTGACCGCATATATGGCGGCGCCGTTATGACTCGGATCATCGATTTCCGGTAGGAGGGGATCGACGATTCGCTGCCCCTGCGTGGGAACCACAGGTGTGCGGCGACCCGAAACCCCAACAATGTCGTAAGCGGATGCAAAGCGTCGACAGAATGCTGTGCCGAGCGTGCCGCTCGCCCCCGTCAGGAGGCACACTCTTTTCGGCTCATACTGCATGTTGACCGCGTTTCATGAATATTGGATGATCGCGTGCTCGCCCCAGCGTCTTATTACGTCGTCCTTCGGCTGGTGGAGCCACATGACGATGCTGTCTCTGGGTTGCCTGTTGTTTTCTATGAATCCGTGAAATGAGAACGGTGTGCATTCAAAGGCAAGGAGCGAGTTGTTGATGGGTGGAACCGAGGTGGCCGGCCTCTTGCTCGGGTCTTTCACCGAGCGATAAAGCCCGGTTGAACCGCCGTACCCTGGCCGCCACGGCTGATTGTTGATGTAGAAGATGGCGGCTATCGCTCGGGTCGTTTCTTCAGCCCTGACCCCCGGTTTGAGAACTCGGCCGTCGGTGTATCGCACGAGGTCGGGTCTGGGCAGGGTAACCCCGTCTAGAACGCTGTCGGGGGTGCGCGCAAACCACCCTGGGTTCATGTCGTTATGAGGAAAGCCATCCTTGCTACCCACATCGTGGTGATGGAGCCCGCAAGCCACGTGGCAGTTTGCGTTCACATCGAAAAAGCCGGCTAAGAGATCGTGCCATTCTCGTGAGAGGAAGACGGACAGCGCCCCGGTCATATCAGCCGTAAGGGTCTCCCCATAGAGGTCGTGACCGTCCAGATACGTCTTCCCGTTCGCCGCAAGAGTCTCGCGATATTCCTGCTCCAATGATCTGTAGACGTTCTCCTTGAAAACACTTCTTGCGATGACATGCCGAAACGGATCCGTCCTGACCCACCATCGACGGTTTTCAAGAAGATCAGTCATGGAGAGACCAGACATCTTGGTGTGCTCCTCTTGGCGCGGCCGCCGGGCCCTGAGAGGTTGGACCCGGCGGCCTGGTCGATTGGCGCCCCAGCGGTTAGCGACCGCGTCCGCGCGTGCGCTCCCCCGCCTTCCGCCGCGGCGCGAGCGAGGACCTGCCGGCTGCTTTCTCACCCGCGCGACCGCGGGTGCTCGTGGCAGCGGCACGCCTCGTTCTGGTTCGCGAAGCGCCTTGGGAAGCTCCTCCGGGTGAAGGTCCCGTTGGTTCACCGACACTCCCACCCGAACCGGGTGGACTCGCCTGGTTAATCGCCACCAGTAACTCGTTCAGCGCGAGTTGTACCTGCCTCCACTGGCGCGCGCTCGCGGGCTGCTGTCCCCCGGGCGGCGGCGGCCCTGGCGGTGGAGGTGGAGGCCCTGGCGGTGGTGGTGGCGGTCCGGGCGGTGGTGGTGGCGGCCCTGGCGGTGGCGGCGGTGGTGGCGGAGGAGGAGGTGGAGGAGCACCACCCCCTTGCTGACGAAGCGCGGCAGAGAGCGCGAGCAAGAGCTCTTGGACCGCAACGCGCACCTCCTGCCACGACAATCCGCTGGCTCCTTGTGAGCCGCCCGGGCCGCCCGGAGGGGGCGGCGGAGCAGGAGGAGGGCGGAACTGGCGGTATCTGCCACCAGCTTGCCGTCGACCTCGAGTCGACTGCGGCATCAGTTGTTCCAACGCAGTCAACAACTGCTGAGCGGCGAGCTGGAGCATCTTCATGTCGGAAGCTCGTTGCTGCTGGCGCCGACCGCCTTGTTTGCCTCCACCGCCTCCACCCCCAGGAGGAGGGGGAGGTGGCGGAGGCCCGGGCGGTGGAGGAGGAGGACCGGGTGGAGGCGGTGGTGGCCCCGGCGGGGGCGGGCCTGGTGGGGGCGGAGGTCCCGGCGGGGGCGGCCCTGGTGGGGGCGGAGGTCCCGGAGGCGGTGGTGGACAGGGCGGAGGTCCAAAGGAATGACGTGTTGGCATCGTGTCACCTACCTAAAAGACAGACGTCTATAACGGGTTACCTTTCAAGCTCGCTGCGGGGGCAAAGTGGCCGTCTGTCGAAGCACACTCGGATCTCGCTTTCTGTTTTTCTCATGGTGACTCGCGTTGCAGTAGGCCAGATCCCGCTCCGACAGGTTGAGCAGTCGAACCAGAAGTCAAAAGCCTCAAGGCGTTCAGCAACGTGTTCCCGTCAGGGGACCCGATGCCCGAACACGCGTCCCATCCGGGTGTCGCCGCGTACGCTCCGTTGTTGCCCCTCACAACGTCACGGAATGTCGACGCCACCTTGGACTCGTAGAGAGAAGCGTTGAGAGGTGCAACAGTTGCTCCGAGGTGCTGCTGAACAAGCGCGAACAGGGCGGCATACAAGGGCGCAACTGCGCTTGTTCCCGCGACAACCATTCGTCTGCCGTCCACTGAGATCCTGTACCCGGTCAGGGGGTCGGCGTTGCCGGCAATGTCAGGTACGCCACGGCCGTGATAACGCGCAGGAGGCGCCACGCGCGGAACGATGGCGCTCTGGAAGGGTGGAACCGGGAATTTCTTGCTGACGCCGCCTCCGCTTGCGCCATACTGGTCGTTCCACACCGTCTCCCTCGTGATACTCCCGTGGCGCGTCCGTACTCGGGTTCCACCACACGCAATCGCGTGAGGACACGAAGCGGGGAAGTCGACGTGAACTCCCCCACCCCTAACACCGTCGCTCGAGCCCGAGTCGCCGGCCGCTACAAAGCACGTGATCCCGAGTGCCACCCCGTCGGCCAGTGTGTCGCTGATGGCTCGGATGTCTTGGCCAGCCCAAGAAGACTCGGCTGCCCCCCAACTGATCGAGATTATGTTCGGACGATGAACCCGGTCATGAACGGCTTCCTTGAGTGCAGCCAGATATCCGTGGTTGGTGTTCGGGGCGAAATAGACGACGAACTTGGCTTGCGTAGCAATCGAGGCCGCTACTTCGATGTCGAGTTGAACCTCGCCGTCGGCGGAATTCGGGTTCCCGGTTGGATCATTCGCCCCTCCGCCGACCGAGACCTGGATGATCTCCGGCAGAGGGCCCACGGCCTCGGACGACAAGTAGTTCAAGATTCGCTTCAGTTGGTAGCCCCCGCCGAACTCGAGAATGGCGATCGTTTGCCCGGCTCCCCCGCCCATCGTGGGAAATCCATAGATGCGCCCGATCTCTGAAGGAGTGAAGGTCCCCCCCGTCCCCCCGAAGCCGGCGAAAGCTTGTGCCTTCGGCAAGGCCCGAAAGTGGGCCCTCGCCGCCGGGCGAGTGTCGAACCCCAGGACTGCCGTGACAGCCGGTAGAAGTTGAGGCGGTACGTGGATCCAGCCTTCGTGGGACCTGATGATCATCCTTGGAGACCTGTAAAGCGACAGCCTCACGCCAAACGCAGCGCTCATCGCGTCTGCGGTGCCGGTTAGCTCTACTATCCGTTGGTCCTTTCGCACCTTTGCGACGAAAAGACCGTTCGTCCGCGCAAATCGCCGAATCAGGGCAATGTCGGCCGGCCGAGCACCGTACCTGCGAGCGAATTGCTCTCTCGACAGCGGGTGCGAGTCGGGTCTCTCAGCCGCGTAAAGACGCTCGAGGTGCTGCGTAAGTCGAGTACTTGAACGACGCAAGATCACCGACACGTGAATTTGTTCTTTCGGTGGCACCGGGCCCACCCTCGGCAAGGCAAGAGGGCTGCGGTAGCTCCCCGGAAGCCGCGCTTCTCCGGAGCGAGGAGAAAAGCGCGGGGAAGAGCGCGGTGAAGAGCCTTGCGTCATATCGGTGGTATCCGCCTTTACGACTCATATCGCCCGATCGCGGGCCGGAGTGCGACTAGATCCTTCTAGTCAATGCCCTGTTCGCCCTGCGAAAACGAACGCGTGCTTGCCGGTTGGCGCGCGTCAGATGTTGCGCACGCTGTCGCAAAACACGAGCCCTGCGAGCGATCCGCCGTTGTTCTAAGCGAAGCTCCGCTTCACGAGCTCGCGTCCGCGCTAATGCAATACGACGCATTCGCATCGCACGGCGCGCGGCGTTTCGCCTCGCTACCAACCGCGGACGCTGACCCGCAGCAAAGGGTCTTGGGTTTAAGTCAGACATAAGCCCGCCCCTCCTCAGCCTAGGAGAGCCAATGTGACGACCACCCCGTTTGTCACGTTACATGAGCCGCGGCACTGCGTCTACAGGAACTTGCTTAGAAAATCACTTCAACACAGAAGAAATTTTATTTCGATGAAGCCAAGGAGCGTTTCGGATTGCTCCTTTTACTCCACGGTCGTTCCTAAGTACGTTGTAATGGTTGTATCCGTTGTCAGTCCATTGATGAATCCGCTTCCGCTTCCGCTTCCGCTTCCGCTTCCGCTTCCGCTTCCGCGGTTGTCGCTCCTCTGATCAAGTAGTTGTCTCGGTTTTGATCAAGAAGCCATCAAAATTGCGAAAGTCGGCTATGCGCGAAAGGAAGAGGCCTTCGAACTCTCCCATTGTTCTCTTGTTGATGATGATTGCCGCTGAGTTGGCGCAAGCGGCTGACTTCGGTCCGAAAACGCCGGCTTGCCTGAAGCGATCAGCTCTTCACGGTTACGTTCACGACCACTGGTGGCAATTCGACGCCGGTCGTGCTTCGCATGGATATGGAAACGCTCTGGTGGCCGGCGGCCGTCGCGTGGAGCGTGAGCGTCGTGTGCAGTGCTGCCGGACTTGCACAACTGTAAGAGTCATCAGCGCTTCCATCAGCTGATGCTCCTGTCGGGGTGACCGCATCGGAGAAGGCTGAGTCGCCCGAACGGAGCTCCCCAGTGCTCGGGGTCACCGAAAGGCCGGGCGTGGCTGATGCCGTCCACGTCGAACCAGGTCCTCCCACCGATACTTGTTGAAGACCGAGCACGATGCTCACCTCTCCACCCGCGTTCATCGTGACTCCCCCACTCGGAACCGAGAACCCGACCGCTGGCAGCCGACCGGACCCGAACGAAGGGGGTGCGTTCTCGAGACGAGAGCCCCAGCTGCGATCCGGAGAGCTAGACAGCTCGTAGCGCAGTGTGGCTCCCGTCGTGAGCACAGAGGCAGGCAGCCACGGACTCTCCCAGGATGTGGTCGAACGGCCAGCGGGGCGCTCGTCTTCCGATCCTGCCGAGTCCGCCGAGCCGTGCGACCCCGTTGCCACCTTCGACCCCGCCGAGCCGTGCGACCCCGGTGCCACCTTCGACCCCGCCGAAGACTTCGACCCCGCCGAAGAATTCGAAGCCGGCGAAGTATTCGACCCCGGCGAAGTATTCGAATCCGCTGAAGGCTGCGACCCCGCTGAAACATCGGCCGAAGCGCACGATGGCTGCGCAGCAGATGATGTGAGAACCTGCCCCGCCCCTGTGACGGTCAGCGATTGCACATACGGAGAACCGGCAGACGCTTGCGGTGCAACGAGCGAAAGCTTGTGGCCGCTCGGCAGATCCAGCGATACCTCGTTGAACAAGGGACTCGCGATCGCGAGGTTCGCTGTGCCGGGTGTAACCGGGTATAGACCCATGGCTGCCCACACGTACCAGGACGCGATCGCTCCCAAGTCATCGTTTCCAGGTTCGTTGACTGGCGCATCGTGGTAGAGCGTCGTCGCTATCTTCCTCACGACTTCCTGAGTTCGCCAGGGAGCTCCGAAGTAGTCGTACTCCCAAGGTGTCCACAGGCTCGGCTCGTTGCCTGCCCAGTCGTAAGGCTCGAAGCGACCTGCGTTCAGGTGTGTGAAGAAGGCGTTGAGCTTAGAGGTGGCGTCCGATGCACCGCCCATCAGATTGCCGAGCGCGCCCAGGTCCTGAGGGACCGCCCACGTGTACTGAATGGCGTTCCCTTCTTCGAAGCCTTTTTCGCCGCCCGGTTCGAACAACTGGGACTGGAACGCCGGGCCCGTCGGAAAGCTTCCGTCGGCGCTGCGCGCCTGGATGTAACCGGTTGCCGGGTTGAACAGGTACTGCCAGTTGTGCGATCGCTCCATCAGCGTCTCGTAGACCGATTGGTTTCCGAGCTCTGCTGCGAACTGCGCGATCGAGAAGTCATCAATCGCGTACTCGAGAGTGGCCGAACCGCCGATCGAATAGTCGCTCGAAGTGAGATCGAGCGAGCCAGCATTTATGTAGTGCTGGGAGAGGTACTGGTCCAGATACTGCCGCTCGATCTCGAGCCCGTGGTTCGTCTCACTCTCGTTCGCACCCTTGAGCATCGCGTTGAGCGCCGTTTGTGTGTCGAAGTCGTGCACCCCGAAGGCATAGGCAGAGGCGATGATCGGATCGGCCGAGTCTCCGTTCATCTGTGACGCATCGCCGTCGGCGATGGCCCACTTCGGAAGCCATCCGTTCTGTGTGTAATCGTTGACCAACGACTGCATCATGTCCGCCGTCTGCTGCGGCGCGACCAGAGAGAGCAGCTCGATCTCCGATCGGTAGATATCCCATTCCGAGAAATTCGAGTATTGGACTCTCGACGAGAGGTGCACCGCTCCGTCGTCGCCCATGTACTGACCGTTGTCGTCGCTTATGACGCTCGGGTCGAGCAAAGAGTGATAAAGCGCCGTGTAAAAGATGCGCTGCTCGGTCCTCGTCCCTCCACCGATGCGGATCTTTTCGAGCAGTTGGTTCCATGCGTGGGTGGCTTCGTCCTCGACGTGTTCCAAAGACCACCCGGGATCCTCTGTCGCCAGATTGCTTTCCGCGTCGTCGACGCTCACGAATGAGATGCCGATCTTCATCTCGACCGTCGGGTCGCTCGAAGCGTCGAGAGTCACGTAGGCCCCGCAAGCGCTACCACTGCATTGGTTCGAGCCGTTCGCGAGCGTGTTCCCCGACCAGGTTCCCCTGCTCGAAAAGGAACGATTGAATTGAGCGGCGAAGTAGAGCGTGTACGGCGTCCCCGTCTGGCAGAACTGACCGCTTGTCACCTCTCCTGTAAGTTCGTCATCGGAAACGAATTGGACCTCGCTTCCCGACACGGGATTTGCGCTCCCCGACACCTTGAAAAGGACGTCTGCCTCCTTCGTCCTCGAAAAGGAGAACCTGGCCAACCCGCTCCGGGTGGTCACTGCCAGCGATACCCCAATGCGAGGTCGCGTTAGTACGACCGAGTAACGCCCGGGCGCTGCCGACTCGTGAGCGTGGGAGAACGTCGCTGAATCGCGCACGGGGGCTTGGGTGATCTGTCCCACTGTCGGCAAGATGGGAACGTCGCCGTAAGCGGGACAGCCGGTGCCGCTCAGGTGGGTGACACTGAAGCCGGAGATCCGCGAATCGGTATACGAGTAACCACTTCCGGAAATCCGGTCAGGGGTGGTATCGGGACTCCACTGCATCATCCCGAAAGGCATGTCAGCACCGGGGAACTCCCCGATGCTCCCAGGGTTCACAGAGCCCGTCCCGGTTCCCGCGAACGGATTGACGAGTGTGCTGGGCGACGTCACGAGACCCGGCGGTTGAAAGACCGAGGCGGCCGAGGCACCGGCTAAGGCGCCGACAGTGAACGCGCCGCTGCAAACCAACGACAACGAGAGGGTCAAAAAGAGCGTCTTACCAACCGGTCGAGGCCCCCCGCACCTTCGTCTCACCGTGCACGACCGTAGCGGATGTCTCGTCACAGCCTTCAGTCTGCGAGAATCCGGGGATGCGCAGGTGGAGGGGACCTGTGGTCGCAGTCGGGGTCGTCGCGACCTCAGTGCTCCTCGGTGCATATTTTTCGACGCCCACGGTCGCAAAGCCGTCCCTCACGGCCCTCACCTTCAGACCGGCGCACAAGTACATGTGCACGTACAACTACAACACCGAGGCCTTCACCGGAGCCTACGCCACGGCTTCGGCGATCGGGTGGGAGGGAAATCTGCAGGGCGTCGTCACCTGTCTCGGCGGGACGTTCTACGTCCAGGACGGTATCAACCAAAACTTCGGTTTCGGGATCTACGACGGCCAGCAGACGACTTGGACCGACATGGACGGGTACCTTCCCGCGCAGATCACCACCTTCAACCATGGCGGTGCGCTCGTTTCGATAACCGAGTTCGCGGACAAGGTCGTGATCGGTGGGAACGATTTCGTAGCGGTCTACAGCAGAGTGTCGGTCCAGAACCTGACGGGCCACGTTGTAAAAGGCGACCCCCGGGCATCGTTGGGGCTAATACCTCTCGACAATGCTCCGGACCCGGTACCGCCTCACGAAACGGTCGACCACGACTATGTGGTGGCAGTCGACCGATTCGGGAACACCTATCCGTGGCCCAGCTCGGAGGCACTCATCGACGCGGGTGGGTTCGATCAACACCTCGTCGACATGCGAAACTTCTGGAACGGTCAGCTCGCGCAAATTGCACAGATCAGCGTCCCAAACACCTCACTCGTCGACGCATACAAGAGCGGGTTCATATACACCCAGATCGCGCGAAGTGGGAACGATCTCAACACCGGTGTGAACAACTACGAAATGGAGTTCAGTCACGACGTGATCGGCATTCTCGCGAACCTTTTCACTCAGGGCGACTTCTCGGACGCCCATGCGCTCTTACTGGAAGACCGGAACGTGGTCGGGTCCCAGGGCCAGTACGACGACGGGATCTGGACTTATTCGTGGCCATGGGCGATATATCTGCTCAAAACGGGAGACCTCGCGTTCGTGAAGCAGAACTTCGACACCGAGGGTCCGGAGGGCGCGTTGCAACCAAGCATCGAGGACACTGCTAAAGACATAGCGGCGGCGATGACAGGTCCCGGAGGAATCATGGAGGCGACGAATGACATCGACACCGATGGCTATTGGACCGTCGACGACTTCGAAGCACTGATGGGTCTTGCGGCATACCAATATCTCGCAGAGAGGGTGGGAGACGAGACGCAGGTCCAGTGGGCTTCGAGCGAGTACAACTCCCTTCTTTCCGCGACCAACAGCACCTTGGATGCGACCATCGCGGAGTACGGCCTCGACTATCTGCCTTGCTCGATGCTGCAACCGAACACGGCGAATCGCTGCTCGAATCCCGAAGACGCCAATTGGGCGGCACCCTTCCAATTCGGAAAGTGGGCATGGGACGGACAGCTCTTCGGAGCGAACGTGACCGGACCGGGGCTCGACCTGATAGACGCCACGTACTCGTACGGATTCGGACGCCTCGAAGGAATCCTGCCACCGAACACCTTCGGCGGTTATCCGTCGGACTACTACTCGACCGGCTACAACGCCGGCTACGGCAGTTGGGGTCTTGCAAGCCAGGACTACCGCGACCAGGGGATCTTGAGCTACGAGTTCATGATCCAGAACACGCAGGCGGGCCCGTACTCATGGTGGGAGAGCGACAGCGCCCCCACAGCGAGCCCTTGGACGGGTTCACACCCTTCTGCGGGACAGGGCTCGTCACCTCATGCCTGGGGCATCTCGGAGGCCAACAAGGTCCTTTTGGACTCGCTGGTCGCGCAGAAGTCGGACGGATCGTTGATCGTCGGACGGGGAGTCCCAGCCGCGTGGCTCGGGAGTGGAATGAACATTTCCGTCACGAACTTCCCCACGACCGACGGGCACAGACTGAACATGTCGATCTCTTCGAGTGGGGATTCCGTGACGCTGACACTGAGTGGCGATCCACCGTCGGGACCGGTTCTGTTCGAGTTACCGTCGTTCGTCGACAACATCGCTCAAACATCGTCGGGAAGCATCGATGAGCCTGACGGAATCGTCACCCTTTCACCGACGACAGACAGCGTGACGGTTCAGTTTCAGAACCCGCCCGCTTCGTGATCACCTAGAAGGAAATAAAGAACTTCATGCGGTGACAACAGGTGCGAGAGCACGCCATTCAGCGATCGGGAACATCCCCTCTTCGCTCAGCACCTGTATGCAAACATGGTTCGCGCCCGCGTCGCGATGCTGACGCAAGCGTTCGTTGATCGCAACCTCCGAGCCCCATGCGACGATCGCGTCGACCAGTCTGTCGCTCCCTCCATCTGCGAAGTCGTCGTCATCGAACCCGATACGGCGGAAGTTGTTCGTGTAGTTCGGCAGAGACAAATAAACGGCCAGATGGTCTCTTCCGAGCTTTCGGGCGCGATCTGCGTCGGTGGTCAGCGCGACCGCCTGCTCGGGCAGGACGAGAGCCGAAGGCCCAAGTGCTTCACGTGCACTCGCCGTGTGTTCCGGGGTGACGTTATAGGGATGTGCCCCAGCCGCCCTGCTCTTCGCGAGCTCCAACATCTTGGGCCCGAGAGCGGCGAGAACGCGGTCTGAGCGTTCAAGAGGCGGAGATGCTTCGTCGAGTTGGTCGAGATAGGAGCTCATAACCGACAGCGGCCGGCTGTAGCGCCCGGGTTGCCCGGCGTCGATGAAGGGCGCGTGGCTCACGCCGATCCCGACCAGGAAACGATCACCCTGGCTGGTCGTCAACTCTGCGTGTCTCGAAGCCGTCTCCTCCGCTCCGTGCATCCAGAGGTTGAGAATGCCGGTGGCCACGATCACGGACTCGGTCGCGATCATGAGGCGTTCGACCACATCGAAAAGGTCGCCGCCGATGTCGGGAATCCACAGAGCGCTGTAGCCGAGGTCCTCGAGCTCCGCCGCCGCGTCGGACGCGATTGATGCATCGCCGTAGCGAAGCCCAGCGCTCCAGATTCCTGTACCAGTTATCTCGCGCATTCAGCGATCATATTGCGACGATCAGAGGTCAGGTCAGGTCAGGTGGGGGGCGGACGAGCGTCGGGTTTGTCCCGGTGTGCCTTCGGAGGCTGAGCGGCCCTATCCTCGAACGGGAACTCCGATTCGCAAGAGATGCCGAGGGAAGTATGAGCGAACATCGCAAGAATGCCGATTTCTGGTTCGATCCACTGTGCCCTTGGGCGTGGATCACGTCGCGCTGGATGCTCGAGGTTGAACAGGTGCGACCGGTGATGACCCGTTGGCATGTGATGTCACTCGCGTATCTGAACCTGGTTCAGCACAAAGGAGAAGGCCTGAGCCCGGAGTACCTGGAGCGAATGGAAAAAGCATGGGCACCGGTTCGGATCTGCGTCGCAGCAGCCGCGCTCAAGGGCGACGACGTGCTTCTCCCGATGTACACGGCGCTGGGACGGCGCTTTCACGACGAACATCGACGCGACCCCGAAGCCCTGGCGGAAGCGGTCTCGGAAGTGGGTCTCCCGGCTTCGGTGCTCGACGCCGCCACCAGCACTGAGTACGACGAAAGCATCAAGGCATCGCACGACAAGGGGATGAGCCTGGTCGGCCTTGACGTCGGAACGCCGGTCATAGACGTGGAAGGCAATGCTTTTTTCGGTCCTGTCGTAACACCGATCCCGAGAGGGGAAGACGCAGGAAAGCTGTGGGACGGTGTGCTGGCGGTTACGGGCACGGACGGTTTCTTCGAGCTCAAGCGAACACGCAACCGGAAGCCCAGCTTCGAGTGAACGTGGGCTGATCGAGTGAACGTCTATCGGACGAGAACGGGTCCACACCCCGGTGCGCGAAGCTTGCGAAGTGACTGATCCTCCTTCCTCTCTCTCGCACGGTCGCTCCCCCGGGAGGTCCAAGCTTCCCGGTGGAATCGGGGTCGCCCTCGTCACGATCTTCAAAGGTGACGGAACGCTCGACGTCGCGACAACGACTCAGTGCGCCCGCCACTGCGTAGATCACGGAATACGGTTCATCCTCGTCGCCGGCACGACCGGCGAAGCTTGGCGTCTCAGCGCCGCAGACCGCGTCGAACTCGTCGGCGCGATCAAAGAGTCATTGCCTCACATCCCGGTGTTAGTAGGCACCGGCGATCCACGTGCATCCACTGCGTTGGAGCTCACTGAACACCTGTCGAGTCGACGAGTCGCGGATGGCCTCGTAGTGCTTTCGCCTTCGGACATGGGCGCCGCGGAGTTCTATACCGCCGTAAGAGAGGTCGCACCGGAGGACACAGTGTTGGCGTACAGCTTCCCCGACGCCTTTCCTCCTGGCATCCATCCATCGGAATTGCCCCTCTTGCCCGTCGACGGGATCAAGGACTCGAGTGGCAGTGCGGACCGTTTGGCAGAGATGGTGTCGGCCGGTTTCGAGGTTTACGTGGGCAGTTCCAATCTGCTCGCGATCGCGGGTCCTTGCGGAGCGAAAGGAGCGATCCTCGCGCTGGCCAATATCGTTCCTGAGCTCTGCTGGGAAGCTTGGGCGGGGGACACCTCCGCCCAACGAGAGCTCTTCGGCGTACACGTAGAGTCTTTGTCGGATTTTCCCAACGGTGTCAAGGCCGAGGTCCTGAAAGCTCTCGAGAGCAAAACCCTTTGAACTTGGGTCAGACGTCCGGGTGCTTCGAAGCAAAAGTCCGGCTCAGGTGAATCACGGAAGAGGCTCGTTCGGAACGCCGAAGTAATCCTGGTAAGGGCGCATCCGCTCACGGAGACCACCTTCGTCCAGGCCGGTATCGGCGAAGGTGTAGCTGTGGCCTCCGTGCCTTTCCTGTCTGTTCTCAGCGAGAAATGCTCGCATGCGTGTCTCCGCTGTGGGGATGAGCTCGATGTCGAGACGCTCGTAGATCTCGCGCACGACAGCCAAGGGATCTGCGAGGAAATCGGCGAAGTGGACATCTACCGCCTGCTTGTCCGGAATGGTCCCGTCACGTCGCGCGGCCACGGCGCGATCCAAACCCTCCGCGATGTCGTACGCCCACTCCTGTGCGACCGCATCGATCGAGACCTTGTCGCTCGCCAGACGTCGGAGAAGATCGACCACTGATGCCAGGGAGCAAACCACGCGGAGCGGGTCGCGGTGGGTGTTTATCACCAGAGCACCCGGATACTCGTGGATCATTGCTCCGGGCGCCCAGAGGTGAGCGGGTGATTTGATCACCCACCTCTCCGCCGGATGCGCAGATTGGAGGTACTGGAGAAAAGTCCGGTGGTAACGGTAGGCGGGAGCCATGTCGGCCTCGTGCAACAACCATCGCTGGTATTCAGGGACCCTGTACTGAGTCGAGAAGATCATGCTGCGGAACTCACCCGCAGTAATCCGCACGCATTCCTGCGCGAGGCGGGCCCCGAGGTCGTGCATTCCCAAGAAGCCCGGTATCAGCAGTTCGGTACCCTCGAGATTGGCCTGAACCTCGTCGATCCTGGGGTCGGTCTCGTAAGTTGCGGTCTCCGGCGGCGGCCAGGGGCGGTCGACCTCCCACGTGAGAGGAGCCCTGTTCGCCGGGTCCTGTGAGAGAACGTCGAAGAGGATCGTCGTCCCGGTCCTCGGCATTCCCAGCACCACGATCGGAGGCCTTATGTCGCGACCCGCGATCTCGGGATTCCGTTTGACCCAATCGATCACCTGGAGCCGGCTCGTCAGGTAAGCGACGATCTCGCCGGAGACGATCGCCGTCCCGAGCTCGGTGAGCTCGGCCTTTTCGTTCAGCTCCCCAGCGAGTCGCCCGGCCCCTTCGCGCCAAGTTTCGGATCCGAAGTCATCGAGACCGGTCGACTCGAGAGCTTGGGCGACCAGTTCTTCCAGGTCGATCGGTTCCAATGGACTTGATCCCCCGATCCTCTCGATTTGAAGCGTGTAGGAAAGCCGGAGATGGGTCCAGCTCAGTAGCGGATCAGCCCTGGCTCAGGGCCTAGGGCCCCGGTTAACGCCCGACGCGGTGCCGGATCAGCTCCGGCATAACGCCGGGGTCAGCGCCCAGGCGTGCATTCAGTTTGGGGTGCTTATGGGGATTGTGGCGCTTGTGGCGCTGTTGAACCAGTTTCCCCACGGGGTCTCCTGGGGGGCCCCGTTCGCCAGACGTCCCCCACCGATATGCTCTCGATATGTTCTTGATATACTACCGATATATCGGTACTGTAACGAGATAGATCAAGGAAAGAAGGAGAAATGGCAAGAGACACTGATTTCTATGGACGCAGGAGAGGCCACGGACGAGGTCGCCGGCACGGCGAGTTCTTCGCGGGAGGGGTCGGACGCCTTCACCGAGGGGATGTTCGGGACCTACTTCTGGCTGCGTTGATCGAAGGGCCCGCCCACGGTTACGAGCTCATGAGCAGGCTCGAGGACCAGACCGGTGGCCGGTGGCGCCCGAGCCCCGGGTCGGTATACCCCACCCTTCAGATGCTGGAGGACAAGGGGCTCGTGACCAGCCGCGAGGAGGACGGGCGGCGCGTCTACGAGCTCACCGACGAGGGTCGAGAGGAGGCGGATGCCGACAGGTTGAGCGGGCTCGGAGTCCCGGACAGCGCACTCGCCCGGCAGCACTACGAGCTGCGCGAGGCGTTGGGACAACTGCGCCTTGCTGTGAAGCAGGTCGTCGTCGCCGGTCAGGGCGAACAACTCGAGCGAGCGGCCGGGATCGTGCGAGACGCGAGGCAGGCCATATACCGGCTGCTGGCGGAGGATTGATCGTCGGGGGCAGCATCGGGTGGTGCGAATCCTCTCGTTGCTGCCCTCTGCGACCGAGATCGTCTACGCGCTGGGTCTCGAAGACGATCTCGTCGGCGTGACCCACGAATGCGACTGGCCGGCTGGGGCACGCGGGAAGAGACGGGTTTCCTTCTCGACATTTGAGGGCAAACCGGAACCTGCTGAAGTCGACCGATTGGTCAGCGCGAGCATCGGCGAGGGAGAGCCAATCTACCGACTCGACACGGACGCCATTCGCGAGCTACGTCCGGACCTCGTGCTCACCCAGGATCTGTGCGCAGTGTGCGCCGTGCCGTCCGGGCACGTGAACGAAGCTCTCGAGACGCTCGGCTGCAGGGCAGATGTGGTGTCGCTCGATCCGAACTCGTTGGAGGACGTACTCGACTGCGTGCTCCAAGTCGGCACGGCGACCGGAAGCGAGGAGCGGGCGCTCGAACTTGTCGACGGTCTGCGTGATCGCCTTGCAAAGGCCGCCGAGTCGGGCGCCCGACGCGACCGTCCCAGGACGTTTGCGCTCGAATGGTCGGACCCACCTTTCAACGGGGGTCATTGGGTCCCCGAGATGATCGATCTCGCAGGGGGCGACCCGATCCTCGGGTCGCGCGGAACTCCGTCGGTGAGACTCAAATGGGAGGAAATCGCTTCTGCGTCGCCCGACGTCGTCTTCTTCATGCCGTGCGGCTACGACCTCGAAGCAGCAGTCGAGGAGGCGGCGTCTCTGGTCGACAAACCGGAGCTCGAGTCCGCGGATGCGTTTTTCGCGGTCGACGCCAGCTCCTACTTCTCGCGCCCGGGCCCCCGGCTCGTCGACGGAGTGGAGATCCTGTTGAGTGCGCTTCACCCAGAGGCAGCGCCGGACATTCCGCCCAATTCGATCCGCCAAATTCGCTAGCCGCGACCTGTCGAATTTGCTAGTTGGCGCCCTGCCGAATTCGCGGGCCGGCATTCAACTTGTCGCTCGCCGGTTCAGCTGTTCGCTCACCCACTCGCGAGTTGCCTCAATTCGCTCACTGCCGACGAGGCATCCGAGGAGGCTTTCGAGGGGCTGTATTCGCCCTTGTTGCTCGCCGAGCAGGCTCTCTGCGCGCGCGCGACGGAAGACCGAGCCTGATCGTAGAGAGACGTGAGCGTCGTGGAGGGCGGTGTGGGAACGACCGTGGTTGCCGACTCTGTGTCTCCACTCAAATAGGTGCGGTAATTCACCTGAAGGTTCTCGCACGCGTTCGAGATCGCTCCGGCGTTGTTGGAGGCGATGGCTGACACGAGAGCCTGTGCGCTGCTGGCGATCGAAGTGAGCCTAGGGCCCTCTCTCGTCAACCACTCGGCAACCGAGCTCGGCGTAGAAATCGTCGTTGGCAAGGTCTCTAAAGCACTCAGATGTCGAGTCGTGCTGGTCGTGGTCGGGTGCGTCGTCGTGGGAGTCGACGGATGGGTAGTGGGGGCTTTTGCCGCGCTCGTTGTGGATCCCGACGAACACGCCGCACAAAGGACTGTGATCGTAAGCGTGACAGCGATGAGGCGTGATCGGGCTGCGAGCATGTGAACCCCATTTTTACCTCCCGCACCAAAGAAACGCGCTCATCCAATTCGCGGTCGCGTCGTGGACGTTCCACGTCAAAGTGTTTTTGAGGGACCGTCGACCCCAAAGTGCAAGAAGCCTCGTGGCGGCGTCGGCAGTCACCGCCGGGCAAGGGCTTGGTTCTGAGATCTCGAAGTGTGTTTCGGGACCGTCGGCTACCAGGACGACGTCAGGCTGATCCGGCGATCCGAAGACGAGTGGTGCTGTTTCGAACGGGCCCGCTGCCGCTTCGAGCCTTGCGACGGGTGATTCCGGGGATCCACTCACCATCGAGTTCAACACAGTGACTGCGTGGAGAGTGAGCTCCGGCTGTGCGAGGAGTTCGGAACTGATGTCGTCATCACCGACCAGGTCCCAGCGGTGCAGGGCAGCTTCGCTGCGACCGTGCATCCTCATCTCCGCCGCCGACATGGAACGCGACGAGAACATCACGGAGGTGGGGTTTTTGTCGAGCTTCTCGATCAGATCATTCAATCGCAGGGCTTCTGTGAAGAGTCGATCGCGCAACAGATCGTCGTCCATCGCCCCGAAGGGAGCCTCGCGCTCTAGAAAACTCCCTGTGGGAACGGCCGGATCCCCTGCCAGTGCGCGCTCGGCGTGTGTGGCCATCTCGGCAGCGCCTGCGGCCAGAT
>DASPVS010000375.1:0-2408 GCA_035622235.1 Acidimicrobiales bacterium
GGGATGCCACCACAGGCCGTCCGGTCGCCAGCCCCTCGATGACGCTACGGCCGAACGGCTCAAACCGCGAAGGAACGACCGCCACATCGGCAGCATGAAGGGGCGTGATCACATCGCGCTGCATCGGAATGAAGCGAACACTTGCGTCCACGCCACGTTGCAATTCCGAGAGATACCAGTCCGGCCGGTCGTGCGTGATCGGTGAGCCGACGAGCAGCAGGCACCCTTCGTGAGGACCGACGCCCAACTCCTTCCAAGCTTGGAGAAGGACCTCTACACCCTTCTCGACGTCCACTCGTCCAGCGAAGGTCACCACGAAGAGACTGTCGTCGAGGCCCAAGACAGCACGCGCACGGGAACGCGCCACAGCGTCTCCGAAGGGGTATTCGTCGGGATCTATGCCGTTGTGGATCACCTGGACCTTCTTTGGATCCAGACCCGCCGAGGTCCACTGATTGCCGACGAAGGCGGAGACAGCAATCAACCGGTCGGCCACGTCGTTGTACACCTTCACTCGCTTCGCGAGCTGTCTTGGTGTGAGTTCGTCGGCGAAGCCGCGAAAGTGCATCACGAGCGGCTTCCGAGTGATCTGCTTGAGCGGCACCGCCCAACTCGCGCTGGTGTCCCGTTGGGCGTAGATCAAGTCAGGACGACTCCTGAGGCCCTCCCAAACGACGATGGTCCTCCGTAGCTGCTGTCGCGGATGCCGGATGGGATCAGGGTCGAAATCGACACGTGGTACTCGGATCGCTCTTTCGCAAAAGCGACCGTACTCGTCGGCAAGACCCTTGTCCTCCACGAAGAGGATCTCGACGGAGTGGCCGCGCCGAGCGAGTTCGCGGCTCACTTGAAAGACGCTTAGCTCGTAGCCGCCAGTGTGCCCTGCATTGTGTACATTCGTCAACACGCGCACGACTGGGACGTTCCTCGTTCAGGCGGCTAGTATGGGCGAGGCTTCCCAAAAAGCGTATAGTCGGTCGTTGCCCATGAGCAATACCTCATAGGTTCGCCCGGAGCACTCAGCAGGACGCTGTCATGAACGGACGGCTCATTCCCGTCAGAGACATCTCAGCAGCAGACGAGCGGCGCTGGCGGCAATTGGCTGAGCGAGCAATCGACGCAAATCCTCTTGGCGAGCCTGATTGTGTCATCCCGGCCGCGCGGTACCAAGAGTTCGGCTCCGAGATCGTGCTGGCTGTGGTGGAGCACCAGGATCGCTTCGTCGCGTCTCTGCCTCTGCGTCCTTTTCGATATTGGTACGACATCCATTACCCGATCATTGCCAACAGGATCCGCAGAGGAGCCAACATGGCATCCCCGCTACTCGATCCAGACTTCGCTCCGGAGGCAGCGGAATCGCTGTTCACCACGCTGGCAAGAGAGCGTCGGCACCTCGGCCACCTGCTCGGCCTTGATTCCCTCCGCGTCGGAAGCCCGGTCGAGCGCCTGCTTCTGGACACGGCCCAGCGCATGGGCCTACGTACGTATATCCGCGAGGATTTCGAAAGGGGCTTTCTGGTTCGTCGGCCGAATGGTGACTACACAGGACATCTGAACTACAAGTATCTCTGGAACGTTCGCAGCCGACGCCGGCGGATAGCAGCGCACTTCGACAGTGGCCCTGTCCTACGTGACAGGGCCCAGGACACGCGAGCATTGGATGAGTTCGTCGAATTGGAGGCATCGGGGTACAAAGCAGGTAACGTCGCCTTGACCGCCGTACCTGGGGATCCACAGTATTTTTGCGAGATGTGCACCCGGTTCGCCCGAGATCGGCGACTTCACCTGCTCAGCCTTGAAGCTGGGGGGATCACCCTGGCCATGCTGATATGGCTACGAGCAGGCGACGGCTTTCTTCAGCTGAAAACCGCCTACGATGAACGATACCGATGCTTTGGGCCCGGCATCATCCTGCAGATCGACTCGTTCAGTTTCTTTCATGAGCAGACCGACGGCTCCTGGATCGATACTTGTGCCAGCCCCAACAACGACACGTTCTTGAAGCTGTTTCCGGACCGCACGCGCATCTCGACAATACTCTTCAGCCTTGGCGGACGCGTCGACGCAATGATCGTCGGGAATATGCAACGCATATTCCCTGCGCAACGCCTAGTGAGGGCCTGGGGGAGTCCGTTCAAGCGGGTAGCCAAACGAATAGTCTCCCAAAGAGGGAGCCACCTCTCGTTGGCCGAATAGCTAGACGAGCAGGAACTCAAATGAGTTCCGAAAAGCGGGCCCCTAGAGCGCTTCGCGGCTAAGGGTCCGACGGCGGGTGGCCGGGGGGAATCGCACCCCCCGGCTCCCACAGATCCCGGCGTGACAGTCTCCCGTCACCGGGCTCCTCTCACCCGCAGCAAGCTCAGGCCCAGCTGCACACCCAGCGCCACTGGACGAAGAGACGAGGATCG
>DASPVS010000376.1:0-12577 GCA_035622235.1 Acidimicrobiales bacterium
ATGGGTTCGCCCTTGGATAGGGGATGGCGGCAACCGGGCCGAAGAGGCATCCACGCAGAAATGGCTCCGGCTGCTCAGGTCGTACGTTCACAGGCCCTTCTCCCTCGTGGGATCAACTTGCTGTTCCTTGTCGAGGAGAGACTTGCGCCAGCGTTGCGGCCGTCCACGTCGAATGGGGATGACGGGATCATCCGTCTGACGCATTCTCCTTTCGCGCGCTCCGTAACGGCGAGTGGCTTTCGCCACCACTCTCTGTATCGGACCGTCCGCGGCGGATCCTTAGCGTGAAAACGGATCAAGAGCGAACAGCGCGCTCAGTGACCAGAGCGCTCAGCGACCAAGAAGGAAAGCAGCCGGGCACGGTGCGCTCGTGCGTCACCCCACGCGGCCGCCAGGGACCAAGCCCGTTTCATCCAGAAGTGCAGGTCGTGCTCCCAGGTGTAGCCGATCGCGCCATGGACTTGGAGTGCCGTCCGAGCCGCGTGAGTCGCGGCCTCAGAAGCAGCCGCCTTGGCCTCGGACGCGTGCCGGCTGGAGGACGGATCGCCGACTTCGAGTGACCACGCCGCCCGATACACCACGGGGCGCGCGAATTCGAGACGAACCAGCGCCTCGGCGAGGAGCTGCTTCACGGCTTGAAAGGACCCGATGGGCTTTCCGAACTGCTTTCGCTCGCCGGCGTACTCCGCCGCGAGGGAGATCATGTGATCAGCGATTCCCACGAGCATCGCGGCCGATCCCGTCGCTGCCCGGTCCACGCTCTCGCCGAGCAGCCTGGCGGCGATCGCCTCCCTTGCGAGGGGTGTCGACTCGGAGGCGTCCCACGTCACTTCCCCCAAGCCGCGTGTGCCATCGATCGACGGCTTCGCGACGATCGTCGCCCGAGCTGCCTCGACCGCGTGCAGTTCGCCGTCTCGCTCGAGCAACAGCGCGTCCGCACCGAGGGCATTCGGAACCAAGGGCGGCGACCCGGCGGGCGGCGGCGTCGACCCGACGGTTACGACCGCATCGCCCGAGGCGATCTCGGAAAGCAAGTTCTCCACGTAATCGCTCGGCGCGATAGACCCGCTGCTCTCATGGGAACCGCCAGAACTTCGGAGACCGGCAAGCAGTGGAGCGGCGAGCGCCGTGTTTACGAGGAGCGGCTCGGGGATGCCGGAGCGGCCGGCCTCTTCGAGGACAAGAACGAGATCCACCATCCCGAGCCCGAGACCTCCAAGATCCTCCGGGACGGTGAGCCCGACGACGCCCATCTCGGCGAGAGCGCGCCAACGTTCGCGTGACCAGCCGCTTCCGCTTCCCCAAACTTTCCGGATGTCGGCGGGAGTGCACTCCTTCTCCGCGAACGCCCGAAGTTGAGCGCGGAAGTCGAGCTGACGCTCGTCGAATGCGAATCGCATGGTGATCCTTCTAAGAGAGGAGACGGTTCACAGAACGACGTTCACGATCGAGGAAGCCCGAGCACGCGTTCGGCTATGACGTTCCGCTGTATCTCGTTTGTCCCGGCGTATATGGGCCCAGCGAGCGCGAAGAGAAATCCGTCGAGCCAGGGGCCGGGACGTCCGTCGTTTCCAAGGACCTCCGCTTGGGGACCGAGCAACTCGAGCGCGGTGGTCTGGATCGAGAGATCCGTCTCTGACCAGTGGATCTTGTTCATCGACGCCTCGGGCCCGATTACGGCGCCGTCGAGCACACGGCTCACCGTCCAGTACGTATGGAGGCGATAAGCCTCGGCGTCGAGCCACGCGCGGGCGACGGAATCGGCGATGGCTTCACTTCGGGCTTCCTCGAGCGAGTCGCGCGAGGCGCGCGACTCGCGCGACTCGGCGTAAAGGTCCACGAGGCGGTCGGCTGCTTCCGTGTACCTGGCAGGACTGCGCAGCGACAGCCCTCTTTCGGATCCCGCGGTCGCCATCGCGACCTGCCAACCGCGTCCGGCTTCTCCGAGGACCTGGTCCTCGGGTATCTCCACGTCCTCGAGAAAGACCTCCGCGAACCCTGTCTCACCGTCGAGCTGCGCGATCGGGCGAACCGTAACGCCCGGGGCCCGCATCGGAACGAGGAAATAGGTCAGGCCGCGATGTCGCTCGGCCTGCGCGTCCGAACGAAACAAACCGAACATCCAATCCGCGAAGGCGCCGCGAGAACACCATGTCTTTTGGCCGTTCAGAACCCAGCGTTCGCCGCGACGCTCGGCGCGACTTCGGATCCCCGCCAGATCGCTTCCGGCGTCGGGCTCGGACCAACCTTGACACCAGACCTCGTCGCCTCTCGCCATCGGAGACAGGTACCGCGACTTCTGTTCGTCGGTACCGAACTCGAAAAGCGTTGGAGCGAGAAGGAATATCCCGTTCTGACCGACTCGCGTAGGAGCCTGCATCCGGTAGTACTCCTCCTCGAAGACGAGCCACTCGACGAGGCCGGCGCCACGTCCGCCGTATTCCTCGGGCCACGACACGACGCTCCAACGCTCCGCGGCCATCTTCCGCTCCCACGCGCGGTGAGCTTCGAACCCTTCGGCCGTGTCGAGCGAGGGCAGCGGGGGGTTGCCGGTTCTGCTGATCGGTGAAGGAGCGTTGGCCTCCAACCACGCACGCGCCTGCGCACGAAACCTCTCGTCGGAATCGTTGAACCGGAGGTCCATCGGGCTGAATCTGACACACCGCCGGATCCATTTCCAAGTGCACGTGAGCCGCCTGACCCTGGTCGGCTCGCTCGTCGCGAGACACTGGTCGGCGGGCTCAGCCGCCTGAGGCCACCGCCCGCAGTCCGGCCAGGGAGTCGCGCATCACGTCCGCGAGGTCCCGCTCGTCCTGCCCGCTCGACCACCGGTCCATGGCGACCCGCAGCACAGTCATGCCTGCCTCGGCAGCCAGGCTGGCTTGGGGCTCGCCCACTCCTCTCTGGTGGAGCGCTTTTGTCACCGCCGCGGCATAGTCGGCCAGCTTCGCCAGTTCTCGCTCTCGCAGCTCGGGGTTGGCGGCTATCACGGCGTACCGCTGGCGCGAGAGGTCGCGCCGGAACTCGCCGAGCATCGCGGCGGCGGCTTCAAGTCCGCACGCAACGGCGTCGAGGGGCCCGTCGTCTGCGGGCGCCCCAGATACACCGGCGAGGATTCGCTCCTCCAAGATGGAGGAAGCGCCAAAGAGGACCTCGCGCTTGTCGGCGAAGTGCCGGAAGAACGTGCGCTCAGTCAACCCTGCTCGCGCCGCGATCTCGGCGGCCGTCGTCTGGTCGAACCCTCGCTCGGCGAACAAGGCAAAGGCTGCCTCTTGCAGCCGCCCGCGACTGTCCGGTTGCCATCGCCCCACGGCTCCGATCCTAACGTTGACAGTCACTGACATCCGGTTTAAGGTTGATGGCAGTTACTGACATCACATGCAGACATCGCATGCTTTACGGAGGTGCCGTCATGAGGATCTTTGTCACCGGCGCATCGGGTTGGATCGGATCGGGCGTCGTGCCAGAGCTCCTTGGAGCAGGCCACGAGGTGGTCGGGCTGGCACGTTCCGAGGCGTCTTCAAAGCAGCTGGAAGAGGCCGGGGCGATCGTTCAGCGAGGCGACCTCGACGACCCTGATGGTCTTGCCAAGGCGGCGGCCGACTCCGACGGAGTAATACACCTGGCGTTCCAGCACGAGGAGGCCTTTAGCGGCAACTTCGCCGCAGCCGCGGCCGTCGACAGGAGAGCCGTGGAGGCGATGGGCGCGGCATTGGCCGACTCGGACCGTCCCCTGGTGCTCGCCTCGGGCCTGCTCGGGCTCAACGTGGGCCGGGTGGCGACCGAGGACGACG
This sequence comes from Acidimicrobiales bacterium, assembly GCA_035622235.1. GTDB lineage: Bacteria > Actinomycetota > Acidimicrobiia > Acidimicrobiales > UBA8190 > DASPVS01. Next base: position 3,795 of record DASPVS010000376.1, read on the forward strand.
GGCTCGTGCCAACCGCCGAGGTTCGGGCCATCCCCGCCGGCCTCCGTGCCGCGACTGCCCTGTTCACACTGTCCTTGAGAGGAACGGGCGTCCGTTCCGTGGTGCTTCGATTTCCCCCGACGGTCCACGGCGACGGAGACCATGGGTTCATGGCCATCCTCGTAGGGGTCGCACGTGCAAAAGGTGAGGTCGGTTACGTGGGGGACGGCAAGAACCGCTGGCCGGCGGTGCACCGTTCCGACGCGGCGCGCCTGGCTCGTCTCGCCGTCGAGGCCGCCCCGGCCGGCTCTGTCCTGCACGCGGTCGCCGAAGAAGGCGTTCCCTTCGTGGAGATCGCGAAGACGATGGGTGGTCGACTTGGGCTCCCTGCCGCGTCGGTGGCGCCGGCCGACGCTCTCGAACACTTCTCGCATTTGGGCCTCCTGGTGGGACTGGACAGCCCCGCCTCGTCCGCGATCACCCGTGAGCTGCTCGGTTGGGCTCCGATGGGACCAGGTTTGATCGAAGACCTCGAACAGGACCACTACTACCGCTCAGAGACCTGACAGACCGCCATCGTTCGGATGCCACTCAGAGATCTGACATAACGCCGCATCCTCGGCAACAATGCGCTCGTGCCCGGCGCTGTCATAGTCGATGCGGTTCGAACCCCCGTGGGCCGACGCAACGGCAAGCTTTCGGGTTGGCACGCCGTAGATCTCGCCGCCCAACCACTTCGCGCCTTGCTCGAGAGAAACGATCTCGACCCTGCGGTCGTGGAAGACGTGGTCATGGGATGCACGATGACGGTCGGCGAGCAAGCGATGAACATCGGCCGTAACGCGGCGATGGCGGCAGGGTTTCCTGAATCGGTGCCCGGTACCACGGTCGATCGTCAGTGCGGCTCAGCGCAGCAAGCGATCCATTTCGCCGCGCAGGCCGTTGCGTGTGGCGCGATGGAGGTAGCGATCGGGGCAGGCATCGAGTCGATGACGCGTGTTCCGATCGGCGCCACCACCGATCCCGGTCCCGGTGAGGCCTACGGTCCGCTTTACCGCTCGCGTTTCGAATTGATTCACCAAGGGGAATGCGCCGAGGAGATCGCGCGTCGCTGGAGCGTGAGCCGAGGGGAAATGGACGGCTTCGCTCTCCAGTCGCATCTCCGGGCAGGCATCGCCACCGACGAGGGGCGTTTTCAGAACGAGATCGTTCCGCTCGAGTCGCGCACAAGGACAGAGGGCGGCGGCGTGGTCGCGGGTGATGTCCTCGATCAGGACGAGGGGATCCGCCGCGAGACGAGCCTCGAACGGCTCGCGGCGCTCAAGCCTGCGTTTTCGGAGTCCGGAAGCGTCACCGCGGGCACGTCCTCTCAGATATCCGATGGCGCGGCGGCCGTACTCGTCATGAGCGAAGAGAGGGCGAATTCGCTCGGTCTCAAGCCTCGGGCTCGCTTTCATACCTTTGCGGTCGCGGCCAACGACCCTCAGATCATGCTCACCGCGGTGATCCCTGCGACAAAGCTCGTTCTCGAAAAAGCCAAGATGACCCTCGACGACATGGACGTGATCGAGATAAACGAAGCGTTCGCGTCGGTCGTCCTTGCATGGGAGCGCGAGTACCACCCGGACATGGCAAAGGTGAACCCGAACGGTGGCGCGATCGCGATCGGACATCCAACCGGTTGTTCCGGAGCCCGGATCATGGCGACTCTGCTCAACGAGCTCGAACGCTCGGGTGGTCGTTACGGTCTTCAGACCATGTGCGAGGGTGGCGGACAGGCCAACGCCACGATCATCGAAAGGCTCGGCTGACCCGAACATCCCCCGTGGCTACAAGGTGCGCGCCGTCGAGCGCGTAGCAACCACGTTTCCATAATGAAGATCGAGAAGCTCCGATCTAGCGATGGAAGTCAACTCGTCATCGAGCAGTTGGAAGCCGAAACCGAGGCCGGCGAGCGTCTCCAGCAGCACCTCCGGCTCGTCTCCGACCATGCGGATCTGGCCGGGCGACCATTCGAACATGATCGTGATCTGCGGGTTCGATTCCAACGTCCTTTGCAGTCCGGCAAACGACCTGACCTCGGCCCCTTCCACGTCCACTTTGATCACGTCCACCCGCGGAACGTCACGTAGCAGCTCATCGAGCGTGGTGCCCTGAACTTCCACGATCTCTTCGCTGTCGTAATGATCGGACAAACCGCTCGACCCGAGAGAGCCGACACTCGAGTTCGAAGCGAAGTTCGCCCTCAGGTGGAACTTCAAGGTCGACTCCTCGGACCACGCTGCGCGTTGCCATGTGACGACGTTTCGGAGATCGTTCAAGATGACGTTGCGCCGCAACAACTCAGCCAAACGCGGATGCGCCTCCACCGAGACGACGCGCCCGTCGCCGCCGACCAGCTTGGAGCCGAGAAGGCTGAAGTAACCGATATTCGCACCGACGTCCACGAACACCTGGCCGGGCCTGAGTACGGATTGCAACCACCCGGTGACGGTCGTCTCCCATACCCCGTGGAGCAAGAGACACGGGGCGAGCACAGAATCACGGGTGTCCACGAAAAGCATCGATCCCCACCGCGTGTACGCGAGGGCGGTGTGATCGCCGAGATATACCGATCGGTTGGAACCTGCGTAGGCCTCCAGCGTGTCCAGCCGCTGTGCCAGACCGTCCACTCCCAGCGATCTCCGGACTCGAGCAGCGGCGCGGGACAGCAGGCTATGGCGCACGTCGACCAAACTAACGCGAAGGCCCATATCCCATGCGTCCTATACGTCCCATGCGTGCCATACGTCCCATGCCTCCTATACGTCCTATGCGTCATGCGATCTTCCTCCCACCTTTCGGCGAGCTCGCCGAGCCTGGCGCGGTTGCGGAGCTCGCGCGGCTTGCCGAGCGACATGGGTGGGACGGGTTCTTCTTGTGGGATCACATCCTCAGGCGGCCCGATGAGCCTCAGGAGATCGCGGACGTCTGGATCACCCTCGCTGCTGTTGCGTGTGTCACCGACACAATACGAATAGGGCCGATGATCACTCCGATCTCGAGGAGAAGACCACAGGTTCTCGCGCGCCAGAGTGTCACTCTCGACCATCTCTCTTCAGGGCGGTTGATCCTCGGCCTCGGCCTTGGCGTGGATACGAGCGGTGAGCTCAGCAAGTTCGGGGAAACTGTCGACGCAACCACGCGCGGCGACATGCTCGACGAGGGAGTCGACCTCCTCGTTCGGCTGTGGTCGGGCGAGAGCGTCGATCATCAAGGGACCTACTACCGCGCCGACGACCTGCGGTTCCTTCCGCGGCCGCTTCAGCGTCCGAGGATCAAGATATGGCTCGCTGCGCGTGCAGAAGCCACACGTCCGGTCCGTCGCGCAGCGAGGTACGACGGGATGTTCGCGATCGACGTCGACCTCGACGGGCTCGCCCGCATGGTGAGACTCGTGGAGTCCGAACGCGGAAGTTTGAATGGTTTCGACGTGGCGGCTCTGGCAGGAACACCACCATCGCCGCCTGCCGCATCCCGTGAACAATCCAAGCCTTCCGGCGATGACATTCCCATCAAGTCGCTCGAAGAAGCGGGCGTGACGTGGACGATGTGGCCCTTCGCGCCCGGTTCGTCCGCGACGGAGGTGTCGGACCGAATAGAGGCTGGTCCCTAGTCCCACGGCAGTGTGCTTTGAACGGTGACGAGCCCCGACACGTAATCACCTTCGAACTCAAACCGCACACTTCGGCGGAGAGAACGCACCGACAAGGTCACGAGCACTGAACGCCGCGACCAGAGGCCGCAAGGTTTTACCAATCCGACGAAGGCCGAGAAGGGAGAGCGGATATGCGGCGCACACATCTAATAGCCGGACTTCTCGCGTTGTCGGTTGCGGCCGCGGCTTGCGGCAGCACCGCTCCCGGCAGCTCCGCAGGGTCCGCGCAGCACAAGGGTTCTCCGGTCAGGCCTTCTTCGCACTCGTCCCCGTCGTCCACATCGTCCACGTCAACAACCAGTGAGCCGAATAGCGCAACTACCACGTCTCCGCTCGACGGAGCCTCTTCGAACTCCACGTCATCATCGGGCACCGTCTCCCCAACCTCGGGCGCGGCCCAGAACACGGCCCCGAACGTGACCCAGAACGCGCCAAAAACGGCACCGAACACGGCCCCGAGCATGAACACGATGTCCGGTTCGACTTCCTCCAGCAATTCTTCGGGCGCAGGAATGACAAATCCGGCTCCTGCGCCTGCTATGCCCGCACGGCCGAGCCCTGGGACGACACAGGTACCGCCCCCGCCGCCCCCTACCAATCCGCCCCCGACCCCGACCACGACGCAGGGGTGGGGCTAGGCCCGAGACCAGGTTCAAGCGGCTCGGGAACCACCTCGTTGGACGACGGACCTGTGGTCGACCCACCTGGGAAGGGAGCCGAACTGAAGTCCTCGCTCGGGCCCAAGACGTCCCGCACAGAAGGCGTCGGCGACATACGGCGGTGCAAACCTGACGAGAAGCGAAGCTTGAAGTGCAAGCGCAAGGTCTTCCACTACGGACCGGGCCTGCAATTCGATCTGAGCCTGGTCGTCGGATCGTAGGCGATCGTCCAAGTCCTTCCTCAACTTCGACACATGCTCGTCGAGAAGGCGATCGCCCCCTTTCGCCAACTCCACCTCTTCCAGAAAGGCCTCCAGGCTCTCGCGCTCACGCGCGATCGCCCGCAGGACGTCGAGGCACATCACGTTTCCCGAACCCTCCCATATCGACATGACGGGCTGCTCGCGATATCTCCGAGCGAGAGGAAAGGTCTCGCAGTAGCCGTTTCCTCCGAGGCACTCGAGAGCCTCATAGGCATGGAGCGGACCCCGCTTGCAGACCCAGTACTTGATTATCGCGGTGGCGATCCTGCGAAACCGCTTCTCGCTGTCGCTCGCGTCGACGTCGTACGCGCGCGCGAGTCGGATCGCCACCGTCGTCGCCGCCTCAGACTCGATGCACAGGTCAGCTAGCACGTTGGTCATGAGCGGTTGATCGACAAGCAAACGACCGAACGCAGAACGGTGTTCGGCGTGCCATGTGGCCTCGGCAGCCGCTTGCCGCATACCTGCCGCCGTGCCAAGCGTGCAATCGAGACGTGTGTGGTTCACCATCTCGATGATGGTGGCGACTCCGCGCCCGGGCTCGCCGACCATCAAACCGATCGTGTCCGAGAGCTCGATCTCCGCGGACGCGTTGGAGCGGTTGCCCAGTTTGTCCTTCAGCCGCTCCAAGTGGAACGCGTTGCGACTCCCGTCGTCGAGGACTCGAGGCACCAAGAAGCACGAGAGGCCTTCTTCGGCCTGGGCAAGGACGAGAAAACCGTCGGACATCGGTGCGGAACAGAACCATTTCTGACCGTCGAGCAGGTACTCGTTCCCTCGTCCACCGGCGCAGAGGGGTCGTGCTGTCGTCGTGTTCGCGCGGACGTCTGAGCCTCCCTGTCTCTCGGTCATGGCCATTCCGAAGATCGCTCCCGGTTTTTCGTCTGCGCGGGCGAGCTTCGGGTCGTACCCGTTCCGCGTTATCAACGGCTCCCACTTCGCCGCGAGGGCCGGCTCGGCGCGAAGGGCGGGTACCGCTGAATAGGTCATCGAAACAGGACACGCGTGCCCGGGCTCGACCTGAGCGAACAACATGAAACACGCAGCCCGCGCCACGTGTGCGCCCGGCCCGGGGTCGCGCCAAGCAGACGAGTGAGCTCCGTGCGCGAACGCCCGGGCGATGATCTCGTGATAAGCGGGGTGGTACCTGACCTCGTCGATGCGCGCTCCGTAGCGGTCGTAAGCAACGAGCTCGGGCGGGTTGGTGTTAGCGAGCTCCGCCCAAATCTGGAACTGACCGGAACCGACGAGTCGTCCGACCTCCACAAGGGAGTCGAGCGCCCACTCGGCGTCGTGACGTTTCACGGAATCGACCAAGGGCGCGTTGTCGGAGAACTCGTCCACGTCGACCCGAGGCGGGCTCTGGTTGGGGATCTCTTCGTTCACAAGCCCATAATGACCCCGCTTCCCCGACCAGGTGCCAGACTTGCCGGGTGCCCGGTGCCGGCTCCAACGACCCCGGTGGGTCCCTGCGCCGGCTCTACGAATCACCGGACACGCCCCTCAGCTCCGGAAGCGACAGAGCGCGCCTTCAAGCCGAGATGCTCGCCGCCATCGCCTCTGAGTTGCGACGCCCTCTTCTCGTCATCGACGTCGGGTGCGGTGACGGAGCCGCGACCCACGTGGCCTCACGCGTGTGCGATGAGTGGCGACGGCGTGACGATGCGAACCTCGGGCCGGTGAGCTTTGTCGGAATCGACTGGTCGCGTCTCGCTCTGGAACAGGCTCGACGGCGAGGCATCACGGTTCTCAGAGGCTCGATCGAGGGCCCGGGGCTCCCATTCCCCGACAAGACCGCGGACGTGGTCGTGATGAGCGAGCTGATCGAGCACCTGGTCGACCCCGACGAGGCGCTCGCAGAAGCGCGGCGTGTGCTCGCGCCCGGAGGGACGCTCCTGTTGTCGACGCCGAATCTCGCCGCTTGGTTCAACCGGGCATTGCTCCTATTCGGGGTACAGCCGGTGTTCAGCGAGGTGAGCCTGCGCGGGATATACGGACGGCCTGGAAGCCAGGTGGTTGGACACCTTCGGCTGTTCACTCGGAGGGCGCTGGCCGAACTGCTCGTGGCCAGGGGTTTCTCAGACGTCAAGATCTCCGGCGCTCCCTACCACGACGTCCCGCGCCTGTTCCGGCCGCTCGACCGCCTCCTTTGCAGGACCCCTGGTCTCTCGTCCATCCTGCTCGCCTCGGCGAGGCGTGGATAGGGGCAACGGCCCTGTGTGAGCCCTCGGGAAGCGGAGCGTGTGAAAGGTGGTCGACGCAGCGTGATGGCATCGGCGTGCCGGACCCGGCATGATGAACCGAGCACCGAGACGGAGCGGACGGCAAGAAAGGCACCGGGATGAGCAGGTCCTGGTCGAGGGGGGCGACATGAGGGTACCCGCGTGACTTCTGGTCACAACGCCGTGGGGATCGGGCTCGCGATCCTTTCAGCTTTCTTCTACAACGGCGGGCTGCTCGCCGAGAAATACGCCCTCGGTCGGCTGCCGGATATACACGCTCGCAAGGCAGGCGCCATGGTGAAGACGCTCGCCAGCTCCCCACTTTGGTTGCTCGGTTTCGTGACCCTGCTCGCCGGACTGGGACTGCAGGTCCTGGCGCTGTCGGTCGCACCAATATCCCTCGTCCAGCCGGTCTTCGCTTCGGGGCTCGTTCTGTTCGTCGTGCTGTCTCATCTCATCTTCGACGACCACATGGGCACCGCCGAATGGGTGGGGGTCGGGACCGTGCTCGTGGCGCTCGTGGCCCTCGGACTCTCGGTGGATCCCAAGGCGGACAAGGCGGGCGCTCACGCGCCTTTCTCCACGATCCTCATCGCAGCGATCCCGACGGCGATCGCAGGGCTCGGGCTCTTCTACGTGGCTGACCACGCCACAACCTGGTGGCGTCGCGGGACCAAGTGGAACTCCCCCCTCTACGGAATGGCGTCCGGGCTCATGTACGGGATTGCAGCTCTGGGGACTAAGGGCTTGTCGACCATCGTGCAGAGTCACGGGGTGGTGGCGTCGATCCCACGGATCCTCGTGTCTCCGAACCTCTACCTGCTGGCGGCGGCAGGGGCTGTCGGACTGGTGCTATTCCAGACCGCCTTCCAGAGATGCTCGGCGCCGGTGCTCGTGCCGGTCAGCAACGTCGTTTCCAGTGCGTACCTGATCGCCGTGGGTTCGGTGATCTTCGGCGAACGCCTGCCGTCCGCGCCCGGCGCTCTGACGCTAAGGATGATCGGATTCGCGGGGGTGGTCATCGGCCTCGGTGCCCTGGCCTTCGCCAAGGACACCGACATCCCCGAAGTGACCGGCGGCCTGGCTGGAATCGAACAGGCAACCGCAGACGCCTTGGGCGAGCCAAGGTCCCCAGGAACCCTCAGCGGAAAGCTGGCGGGGCCGTCTGAGATGGCCGGCCGGTCGGAGAACGTCCCCAAGCAGGTCGCCACCGAGGGCTAGGCCCGATTCAGTCCTCGGTGAGCACGCCGTCCTCGCTCAGGCCCAATCCCTGTTCCGGGCGCAGCGTCGGAAAGAGGATCACGTCCCGGATCGAGCCGACTTCAGCAAGCAGCATCACAAGCCGGTCAACGCCGATGCCGATCCCCGACGTGGGAGGAAGCCCGTACTCGAGCGCACGCACGTAAGCAATGTCCGGTGGCGGTGCTTCGAGATCTCCGGCCGCCGCGGCGACGGCTTGCAGGCGAAACCTCTTCAACTGCTCTTCGGGGTCGTTCAACTCGCTGTAGCCGTTGGTGAACTCCCGTCCCACGATGACGAGCTCGAATCGATCCGTGATGGTCGGATCCTCTTTGTTCGCCCGCGCGAGCGGTGAAACCTCGACCGGATAGCCGTAGACGAAGATCGGGCCTTCCAATCCCGGCATGAGGACTTTGTCGTAGAGCTCGAACAGCAGTCGGCCCGAAGACCAGTCGTCTTGGAACTCGACGTCGTGCTCTTTGCAGAGTGAACGCGCTTCTTCTGTGGGCATGGACGGGTGAACCTGTTTCCCGAGTCGCTCAGACAAGAGCTCGAGGAGAGCGCGCCTCGGCCATGGTGGAGTGAGGTCTACGGAAAGGTCGCCGTTCTTGAAAGCAAGACGCCCTGTCGACTCCTTCGCCGCGGAAACGAGCAGGCTCTCGGTGAGGTTCATCCCACTCTTGTAGTCACCCAAGGCCTCGTAAGCCTCGAGCACCGTGAACTC
>DASPVS010000377.1:0-2259 GCA_035622235.1 Acidimicrobiales bacterium
GCTCGGTGTGGTGCCCGGGATACGACTCGTGCGCAACGAGCTGAGCGAGCGACGGGGAGAGCACAGGAAGATCGGTGTTCACAGCGACTCGCGACGAGAGATCCCCGAGGTAGTAGTTGAAGCCGGCCCATGGCTCGGACGAAACGAGCTCGAACCGCACCCGCTCACCGTCGGGAAGCCCGACCAGAGCGACGGTGCGAGACCTCCAATCCTCGACGAGCGACTCGATCGCGTTCAGGAGCACTTCGGGATCCACTGCGTGCGTTTCGCGCCACGCGATATATCTCTCGCGCAAAGAGCCCGATCCGGGTATCAGCTCGTCAAGGCGACGTTGAGCGTCGGCGAATTGGTCTTCGGAGACGAAGGTCGGTCTGACCCCGTAACAAGCTTCGACTTCGTCGGGGTAGTCGATGGAATCGCCGGCGAGCTTTCGGGCCGTCGTGAGCAATCCCACAACTTGGGCTCTCAGCCAAGCTCTCCGGCGAGCAGAAGCAGACGAGCCCGGCGGCGTTCCTGGTTCGGAAACGTCATCGAGGGTCTCCCCGCTGTCGAGGCCTGCGATGAGAGACCTCGCATCCGCCTCCAGTCGCCGAGGTGACTGCAGGGGCTCGCCGTCGACTTTCCGAGACAGCGACGAAGGACCGTAGTACGCGTCGACTAGCCCATCTATGTGGCGTCCGAGCGCGAGGCCCAGCCGCAGATAGCGGGCGACAAGGCCGTGCGAGTCGTCAAAGTCGGGTTTCAAGTGAGTCGATGTCGGTCACCAGGTGCCCAGCAAAGCCGCCGGCTCAGGGCAGTCCAACTCGTCGAAAGTCGCCTGGATCGTGGCCGCGCCCTTCGGACCGACGACTTTCTCGACGCCGGCCAGGGTGCGGGGGGGCGAGTGTTCTTGTTGTTGCAATCGGAGGTCTGCCGTGTCGAGTCGCCTCACCAGAGCGTCCCACACTTTCGGTGGTAGGACGCGGCCAACGCCCGCTTCGACCCACACCGGAACCTCCACCACATGTGCCGCCTCGAGCAGTCCGTCGAGGTCCCCGTCTACGAGCATGCCTTCGGGTCCCATTGCGTCCACCCTTACAACGACGATGTCGGCGGACGCGACTTCACCAACCCCGCCACGTTTGACTGCTCGCTTTCCGCTAGTCGCCTCCTCTACGAGGTCTGGCGTCGGATCCCCGTCGATTGCGCCCGCGCATCGTTCGGCCTCTTCCACTGGATCCGAAGCGCTCAGCACCCTGGCCGCCACCCACCAGAGCGGTCCGCACCCGGGGTGGACAGCCAACAGCCGACGACACGCCGGCACGAGAGCGGCCGGTTCGTCGAGGGCGAGATCGGCGAGTGCCCAGGCAGCTTCAGAACCGAGCACATCGGGAGGCGCCCAGCTCGCCCTTGCGACTGCTCGCAGACGCTCAATCGGATGCATGGAAGCGAAACTACCCGCGTCCGTGCGCCGTCCCTTCTGCGGTCCCCAAGCTTTGGCGTCAAGTCCCGGGTCTCTGATCAACCTCGACGACCTCCAATCGAATCTTTCGCCTTTGACTCGATCCTTCGACTCGATATGACTCGATCCTTCGACTCGATATCGTTACGAAAACCTCGCGCACGTGTAACGGGCTTGCGACCTTCGAGGCTCTTCGCGCTGAATTCCTTGAATTATGCAATCACCCGCGCTAAACATTCCTCTCCGTGACTTGCGTCGAGCATTACTCGACGGCACGGTCGAATCGCCCGAGGAATGTGCTGGCGCGGGTCGGTTGGTTCGTCTGCGCATCTTTGATCGCGTTCACCGGTTGCGCTTTTTGGCCTACGGGATCGGCATCTTCTGATCCTCTTTCGAGTCAGATTTCGAGCGACCAAGCCGAAGCCGCGCAGCTGGCAGCCCAAATTCAGTCCGAGGGCCAGAATTTGGAGATCCTTTCGCAGCGCTTTGACAGCCAAGAGCAACAAGTGCAATCGCTCGACATCCAAATCGCACGCAATCAAGCGCTGGTCGCCCGAACGAAATCTCGGGTTGAGGGGGCTCGTGCGAACCTCCGTCATCAAGCCCTTGTCGCCTACATGGAGGGCATCAACGGAGCCGGCATCGACTCGATCTTCTCGTCTGGTGGACAAGAGGACAGCGTTGCCGCCGAGTACCGGTCCGTCGCAAGTGGCGACGTATCGAGCGCAATCGACGCGCTCGATCGAGCCGAAGAGGCGCTGTCTGAAGTCCTAGGCGGCCTGCGGGCGAGCCGATCGAACGCCGAGGTCGCGGCGGAC
>DASPVS010000378.1:0-3981 GCA_035622235.1 Acidimicrobiales bacterium
GTCCTCGCTCGTAAGACGCGGCCCGCCCGGAAGGATGTGAGGGAGGTCTTCGGTCGTCAGGATGCCAGACGGTGCAGCACACACGTAAGGAATGGCGTTGACGAGTCCATTCGCGTTATATGCGGGGACGAACGATGCAAGATCGTCGAGTGGCACGGGGAACGGCATGCTCACGTCGAATGGTGCGTCACCGTGGATGCGGATCCTCCATCCGGTCGGTTGAAGGCCCCAGTCGGGCTCGACGTCCATCGCCACGAAGCCGTACTGCGTGAATCGGATGCGGTCGACACCATTCGTGCGCCCGTTTATGACGATCCGCTGGGCGGCAGCGGTGCCCGCCTTGATCTCGCCAGCGACGATCGCAAGATCCTCCTTGGCGGCTGCGACACCACCCTCGGCGGTCCACTCGTCGATCGCGAAGCCGGCGATGTCCGCGAGCACGGTGAGAGGCGGTTGGTATTCGCCGAACAAGTGATTCTTGCGTCTTTCGGGATCGAACTCCTCTAGAGGCTTCCCGAAACGCATTTGTTCCATCACCATGTGCGGAGAAGGACGGTGGGACAGATCCCCGAATTCCTCGATCTCTATCAGGTCGACGCGGCGTTGGACTGAGAGCAAGGCGATCGGGAGGGTCTCGGTGATGAAGCCCGGATCGCTACCACTCGCCCAAATGGACGCATTACCGGAACTGCAGGCGTCTTGGACCCGCGCGCGGTTTGTCTCACTGAGACGCACGCCTCGGGCGAACAGATCGCTGCACGTAGTTACGACGTTCGTCCCCGATCCGACCAGCGCCACGACGTCGTCGACGAGCTCGTCTTCGGTGAGCCCCGCTCGGGTTTGGCCTTTCCCCGTTGCCCGGGGCATGTACACGACACAATCGGCGTCGAGCCCGAGCACCGCGGCACGGTCTTTCGTCGCCATGATGCCGGTGTCTCCCTCACCGCAGAGCTTCCCCGCGTCGACACCGCTCTTCGCCTCGTCGTAAACGAGAACGCCGACGAGATCCAGCGACGGATGGCGAATCAGCTCGCGAAGCGCTCGCTGACCGGTGTTTCCAGTCGCCCACTGGATCACGCGGTATCTGGTCGAATCCATGCCTCCTCCTTGCCCGCGTTGGGTGTCCCGTGCCCCCGTCTGTCTCCTCCTTGCCTCCCGTATCCTCCCCGACTCTCGTCTCGTCCTTGCCTCCCGTCTCCTCCTCGCCTCACGCGACGAGTGCAGGCATCGATTCCCAGCCTCGGACGGTCGAGGTCGGGACACGCCGAGCGTTCGCCCAGTCGATATCCCATTCAGGAAAGCGGTTCAGGACCTCGTCGAGCGCCACCCGTCCTTCGAGGCGAGCGAGCGGAGCTCCGAGACAGATATGGATGCCACGACCGAATGTCAGGTGATGACCGATCTCTCGGTGGACGTCGAAGCGGTCGGGATCGGGGAACTTGCTTTCGTCGCGATTCGCCGATCCGCTGAGACACAACATGGCGCTTCCCGCCGGCACCAGCTGTTCGTAAAAGACGACGTCCTCTGTCACGTAGCGAGCAACGTGGGGAGTGGGTGGTTCGAAGCGAAGAAGCTCCTCGATCGTGTTCGGGATCAGTGAGCGGTCATCGACAAGCTCGCGTCGTTGTCCGGGATGCTCCGCCAGCACCTTTCCCATCCAGCCGATGAGGCGATTCGTCGTCTCGTTTCCCGCGCCGGAAAGGACGCTTACATAGAGAAGGACTTCGTCGCGGGTGAGCCGGCGCGTCGTCCCGTTCTCGTCCTCGAACTCCGCGAACAGCAGTTCGGTCATGAGGTCGTCCGAGGGATGCGTGAGACGCCAGTCGATGTAGTCGGCGAAGAAATCGCCTTGGCCGATTTCGTCTGCTGATACCTCCATGGGCTTTCCCGGATCTGTGCGCAGAGAGTTATTGGCGCGGTTTCGCGCCTCCTCCTGATGGTCTTCGGGGATACCTAGCAACATGCCGATCGTTCGCATGGGTAACTGCGCCCCGAGGTCGGCCACGAAGTCGAAACGCTTGGATCCGACGAGCGGATCGAGCGCGCGTTTGCAGAACGCGCGGACTTTCGGTTCCAGCTCGTTCACCTTCTTGGGCGTGAAGAGGCGCGCAAGGATCCCACGGTGGACGGTGTGAAGAGGTGGATCCTCGAAGATCACGACGCCCGAAGGAATTTCGATTCCGGCTTTGATGAACTCGAGGACCGAGCCGTGGCCGGAGCTGAAGGTCTGGCGATCGATCAAGCCTCGCTGGACGTCGGCGAAACGGCTCAAGGCGAAGAAGTCGTACTGCTCGTTGTAGTACAGCGGGGCTTCCTCTCGCAGACGACGGTAGACCGGGTACGGATCTGCGTCGATCTCGCGGTCATAGGGGTCGTAGTAGACGTCGGTTGTGGTAGTCATCACATCGGCTCCTTGCTGTCCCACAACGCCTCTCCGCGGATGCTTTTCCCGCGGATGCTTTTCCCCGGATGCTTTTCCCGCGGATGCTTTTCCCACGACCAAGCGCAGCGTCACCGTTGCGGCCGGTGTCGTCCATCGATCAGCCTATATAGCCGATCGGCTAGGCAACCACAAGACTCCCGAGACTCGCCTGCGTCGCACTCCCGTTGACCGGCGACAGATGCTGGTGCTAAGCACTTGCACAGCAATTTTCTGTGGCCGCCGGACATGGCGGGCGAAGGAGGTCTCGGCGAGTGAGTCGTGTTGCTGTGGTAACCGGCGGTGCGTCGGGAATCGGTCTCGGCATCTCCACGCGACTCGCCCGGGCCGGGCACAAAGTGTCGGTATTCGACATCCAAGAGGCCGAGACGAAGAAAGCCGCGGAGGAACTCGGCGCGACCGGACATGTCGTCGACGTGGGCGACCGTGCTGCGGTCGATGCCGCTATCGACGCTGTGCGCGCCGAACTCGGGCCGATTGAAATCATGGTGACGAGTGCGGGCATCGACGCCGACGACCCGTTAAAAGACATCACCGTCGATCGCTGGGAGGAGGTTCTTCGGGTCAACTTGACGGGAACGTTCAACTGCATCCAGTCCGCCGTTCCAGACATGATCGAAGCCGGCTGGGGTCGGATCGTCACGATCTCTTCTTCGAGCGCGCAATCCGGTGCGCCGAATCGGGCCCACTATGTCGCCTCGAAAGGCGGCGTCATAGCCCTCACCAAGGCGCTTGCCGTCGATTTGTCGCCGCACGGCATAACGGTGAACACGATTCCTCCATCAATCATAGACACGCCGATGTTGCGCCAAGCAGAGTCCGAAGGCCGCATCGACGTCGACATGGTGGCGAAAATGACGCGCGTCGGTCGCGTCGGGACACCGGATGACATCGCAGCAGCCTGCGAATTCCTCTGCTCCGAGGATGCTGGCTTCATCACCGGTCAGCAGATCGGAGTCAACGGCGGATGGTATTTGTGAAGTCGGCTTGAGGAACTAAACAGCTGGATTCGCACTTCGCTATTCGGTTTTGCTCTTCGGTAGCGGCCTGCAGGTCTCACCTGCCTGCATTGCTTCGCAGTCGAGAGCGATTGCTGTTTTGGTTGCGGTTGCCGTTGCGGTTGTGATTGCAAATGCGGCTGCGATTGCGGAGCAACTTTTAGGTTACTAGGGTGGCGCGGGCGCGGGACCTGCTCCTGGATCCTCGATGTCCAGCGGGGACTGTGCTTCGATGTCCAAAGGGGGAGTGTGCCTCGATGTCCAGAGGGGGACTGTGATGGAGAGCGCGAGGGCAAAGGTCGGTGCGAAGGTGCTCGCCGCCGCCGCGGCCATCTTTCTGCTCGTGAGTGCAGCTTGCACGAGCTCAACGACCTCTTCGGGCGCCAGTCACGGCCCGACGTACACGGTAGGCATTCTCACCGACGTCACCGGTCCCGGCGCTTCCGCAGACGCCTCGAGCGTCCAAGGGGTGGAAGCAGGGATCGTCGCCGCACGCCAGGAGGGATACAACTTCAACTATGTGGTAGGTGACACGCAGACGTC
>DASPVS010000379.1:0-19714 GCA_035622235.1 Acidimicrobiales bacterium
CGTGCCGGCCTCGCCTACCTCCACTCCCGGCGAGCCTATTTCATCAGAACGTGTTTCATCTGACGTTGTGTCAGTTGGTAGCGGTAGCCTTGGCGGATGGTGGCCCGGGACCCGGTCGCTTTCGCCGCGACGGACGGTCGACTTCCTGGCCGACGGGGTCAGGCTACGCGTCGAAGACTTCTCGAGTGCACGGCAGAGCTGATCGCGACGACGCCGTGGCGCTCGATCAAGGTGATAGATATCGCCAAGCGTGCAGGAACGTCTCCGGCGACCTTCTATCAGTACTTCGAGAACGTCGAGCAGGCCATCGCGGTCTTGGCCGAGCATTTGATGGAGGGAGCCGAGATCTTGGCCAAGCTTGTAGACGGCGACTGGTCACAGGAAGCCGGATGGGAGACGGCACGACGAGTGGTCGAGGGCTTCATGGCCTATTGGGAAGCGAACCGGTCGGTCTTCCGAGTGGTGGAACTCGCGACAGAAGAGGGTGACCTCCGATTCCGAGGACTGCGCTCGCGTGCACTCAACGCCGTTACTGTCACCCTCGCGAGTGTCATCTCCTCGACTCGCCGAGCAAACGCCAACGGCGCTGATCCGATGGCAGTTGCAGCCACGATGATCTCGACGCTGGCTCACGTCGCAGCGCACCAGTACGGGTACGAGTTCTGGGGGATCCGGACCTCTGCAATGGTAGACAGCCAGGCGAGAATGCTTCTGTGGGCCGTCACCGGACGCGAGGCGCCACACGGTAAATCGTCGCGAGCCACGACCTCGACAAGTCCAGGGGTCTGGCGTGCCGACGTTGCGCTCCCGTAACGGGGGACGGAACCTGTGGGCGGGCCAGGTCGGACTGCCTCAGTAATGGTTGGGCGGACCCGGTGAGGGCTGACCCGGTGAGCGGGCCAGATGGGCGGGCCAGATGGGCGGGCCCAGCAGGCTGCACCGGTCGAGGGACCTACCGGTAAAGGAATTCGGTTGCTTATTGGGCTTGTGGCGATTGTGGCGCACTTATCCACAGAGCGGCGGCGATTTTCAGCTGTGGAAAACAGCGCCACAATCGCCACTAGGCGCATAAGCACTCAGAATTGAATACCGGCCCCGCCCGCCAAGCGGGACATGCCGGGGCGTCACTTGAGGGCAACGGGGTTGACGGGCGACCCGAGAGCGCGGGTGAAAGGAAGCGGGCTCGCGTCGAGCAAGAACTCGTAGACCCCGTCGCCGGCGCAGTCGGCAGCCAACTCGTCAAGATCCCAGTTCTGGCCCTGGGTCATCCCCATCTCGACAAGGTGCAGCAGGTGAACCGGCAAAAACGCGTCGTCGTATTCGGATGGATACACCTCGAGCGCCAACGTGTCAGTGGCGACCGCCGCCACGTCTCGTTGATGGAACCACTCCGCGCAGGCCATCGTGAGGCCTGGCGCCGGGAACGAGTACTTCACGAGGTCGCGCCCAGGGCCCTTCAACCATCTCATCTGCCCCGTCCGAATCAACACGACATCTCCCGGCTCGAGGCGGACCCCTGCGAGGTCGATGGCGGCATGGAGGTCGTCGGGAGTGAGGGGGTAGCCGCCTTCTAGATAATCAAGGTTTTTGGCGCGCGCAACGTCCAACAGCACTCCCCTGCTGATGAGCGTTTTGGCGACCTGGACACCGCAACGGCTCGCACCAGATTCTGTTACGTCGCTCGCCGGATACCCGTTGTACATCCTGCCGTTGTAGCTGACATGCGAGATCGCGTCCCAGTGTGTGGCGCATTGCATCGACAGCTCGACCTTGTCCTCGCTCGAACAGATCCATTCCGGATCGTCCGACAGCGGGCTGTTCACCGACGTCATCGTGCGAATGGGGTTGACGCGTCCTGGAATGAATCCGAGCTGGATCCCCTCCTCGGCCGACAAAGGAAGGCTGAGCGAGATCGCGACACCGCGCCGTACTGCCGCGGCGGCCCTGCGGCGAGCAGCGTCGTCGATGAGGTTCAGAGTACCGAGCTCGTCCCCGTCTCCCCACCTACCCCAATTGTTGACGCGCTTTGCGATCTCCGCGAAGAGGGAGCGTCCACCGCTCCGCTCCGTCGACACTCAGCCTGCCCAGATGATCGACTGCAACTCGGAGTAAGCCTCGAGGCTGTAGTCACCACCGTCGCGGCCAATTCCCGACATCTTGAAGCCACCAAACGGCGCGTCCATGTTGCGCTGCGCCGTGTTGATCCCGACATGGCCAGCACGCAAACGCTTGGCGGCTCGGAAGGCTTTCGCGGTGTCAGTCGAGAAAACATAATCGTAGAGTCCGAATTCACTGTCGTTCGCGATCGCGATGCCCTCGTCCTCGTCGTCGAACGGAATGGCCACGACCACCGGTCCGAATATCTCTTCCTTGGCGACGGTCATGTCGTTCGTCCCGACGATGAGCGTGGGTTCCACGTAGTAACCCTTTTCGAGGTGGCCGGGACGTCCACCGCCGGCAACGACCTCACCACCCTCGTCGCGGCCCGAGCCGATGTAGCTCTCGACGCGATCGCGCTGCACCGCGGAGATGAGCGGTCCGACAATGGTGGACGCGTCGGTGGGATCGCCGACCTTCAGGACCTTTGCAAAACCCGCGAGCTTTTCGGTTACTTCGTCGAACTTCGAGCGTTGTATCACCGCCCTCGTCGGCGCCGTACAGATCTGTCCGGAATGAAACGCCCAAGTCGATCCGATGCAGGTCACAGCGGCCTTCACGTCCGCGTCGTCGAAAACGACGCATGCGCCTTTGCCTCCGAGCTCCATGAGGAGCCGTTTCATCGTGCGCCCAGCGGACTCCGCGATTCGGATCCCGATCTGCGTTGACCCCGTGAAGCTGATCATGTCCACGTCGGGCGAGTCGACGAGCGCAGCGGCAGGATCAGGGTCCTTCGAGCTCACGAGGTTCACTACGCCAGGCGGGATGCCGACTTCTTCGAGAATCCGGCACAGTTCCACGATGGCGAGGGGATCTTGTGGCGCAGGCTTCACGAGAACCGTGTTGCCCATCGCTAGCGCGGGCGCGATCTTTCCAGCCAAGTTCACAAGAGGAAAGTTGTACGACGCTATGCAAGCCACAACTCCCACGGGCTGGCGGTACGCGAGCGCGCTTATGAGTCCGCCAGGAGCGAGGGGGGTGGCATCCGTCGCGATGGGAGGCAACTGACGTTCCTGCACATGACGGATGTCCCGGGAGAATCGATCGAAGCGGTCCGCGGCGACGGGAACCTGCATTCGCGATCCGACCGATGCCGTCGCGCCCGTCTCAGCTATTACGAGTGGGAGCAACTCGGCCGCTCGTCCGCGTATGGCGAGCGCCGCTTTCTTCATGAGGGCGAGCCGTTCCTCGGTAGGGGTGGCGGACCAAGTCGGAAACGCCTCGCGGGCGGAAGCGGCAGCCGCCAGCGCATCGTCGACCGACGCGTTCGGTGCTTCGCCGACGGGATCCTCGGTCGCGGGGTTGATGATCTCGTAGGTACCAGCGGAGGCTTCGAGCCACTTACCTCCGATCAGCAGTTGGCGCTCTTCCCTGATGGTCTGGGCCATGTCACTCCTCAACCTCTGTCTCCGACGTCAAGCATCGCCTGCCGGCCCCCGGTATTGCAACGCGTTCCATTTGGTAGCCTCCGAAACGCAGCGAGCGGAGCAGCACGCGCGACTAAAGGGAGGGACAGCAGGTATGAGCGTCGGGATCACCGATGCGACCGCCATCGTCGGGATCGCCCAGACGGAGTTCTCGAAGCACCTCGAACCGGGCGAGGCGGAGCTGGCATGCCAGGTGATCGTCGACGCCTGTGCCGACGCAGGGATCAGCCCTTCAGAAGTCGACGCACTTTGCTCGTACACGATGGAGGCGACCGAAGAAGTCGACATCGCTCGCAACATCGGCTGTGGCGACGTGACCTTCTTCAGTCAGATCGGATACGGGGGAGGCGCCGGTTGCGGCGTCGTGGGCCACGCCGCGATGGCGGTTGCGACCGGGCAAGCCGAAGTGGCCGTCGGTTGGAGATCGCGAA
Source organism: Acidimicrobiales bacterium (assembly GCA_035622235.1). GTDB lineage: Bacteria > Actinomycetota > Acidimicrobiia > Acidimicrobiales > UBA8190 > DASPVS01. The sequence continues at coordinate 4,016 of DASPVS010000379.1, forward strand.
AGCGTGGGTCCGGACCCAGACCGTGGACGAGCACCTCGGTTCAGTTGAAGGTGCCCGGCGCGTGGACTCGCCCTTTCGGCATGTTGCGGCCCGTAGACGAGATCGCGATGCTCACGCGCCGCTACATGCACCAGTACGGCGCCACCCGCGAGCATTTGGCCAATGTCGCCGTGGCCGTCCGTAAGCACGCGAATCGCAACCCGGCCGCCGTCATGTACTCCAAGCCGATGACCCACGAGGACTACATGGCGGCTCGCTGGATCTCGGAACCGCTCTGCCTTTTCGACAACTGTCTCGAGACTGACGGAGCCCTCGCGTGCGTCGTCGTTTCCGCGGAAAGGGCGCGGGACCTAAGACAACCGCCTGTGTACATTCACGCTTTCGCGCAAGGACTCCCATCTCAGCACCAGACGATGGTGAACTTCTTCAACGACGACCCTTTGAGCGGCCCCGCGTGGGCTTGTGCGCGTCGGTTATGGAGGAACGCTGAGTTCGGCCCGGCCGACGTGGACGTCGCCCAGATCTACGACGCCTTCACCCCTCTCATACCCCTTTCGCTAGAGGGCTACGGATTCTGCGAGCGGGGCGAGGGAGCCGCTTTCACAGAAGGCGGGAATCTCGAGTGGGGAAAGGGGACGTTGCCCACAAACACGTCCGGGGGCGGCTTGTCCGAGGCCTACGTGCACGGTTTCAACCTGATAAACGAAGGCGTGAAGCAGCTGCGCGGAACCTCGACCTCCCAAGTTGAAGGCGCGGAGACATGTCTCGTCACCTCCGGGGAAGGTGTTCCGACGAGCGCGCTCCTCCTGCGGAAGTGAGAGGAGAACAGGGACCGTGACGAACGCTGCTGCATTCTCCGGGGGCTACGTTGCGAATCTCGGCCCATCCGTCGAGGGATACCTGACCCCGGCTGTCGATGAAGAGAGCGCTCCCTTCTGGGGATTCGCAGAGGCCGGTGAGCTGCGCATCCAAGCGTGCGCGAGTTGCGGACGTCTGCGCCATCCGCCGCGTCCGATGTGCCCTTATTGCAGGTCCACCAAACGCAAATGGGATCTCATGTCGGGACTCGGGCGCATCTGGTCCTACTCCGTTCCACATCCTCCATTGCTGCCTGCGTACTCGGACCTTGCGCCTTACAACGTCATCGTCGTCGAGCTCGACGAAGAGCGAACCATCCGGTTCGTGGGGAACCTCGTGACCGGAGCCGACGGCAAGATAAACGAGATCGATCCCGCGAGCATCCGTATCGGTGAGCCCGTGAGAGTCGTCTTCTGCCGGCTCGTTCGCGACGACGGCTCGTCGGTGAACTTGCCGCGGTGGGTACGCGTAGCCAGCTGAGCGCATAAATCGCGGCGTCGCCGGCGCCGACCCTGGTTCGACGTGAGCCACGTGAGCTCCGTGAGCGCCAGCTCCATGTCAGTCAGGTGAGCAATCGCTCCATGTCAGTTACGTGAGCAAATCCTGCAGCTCGTCCGTAGACCCCCCGAGTAGAGGTTCCTGGCCGGCCGTTTGGCCGGGAACAGCCGACCGGCGGTCGGGCTGGACCGCCGGTCGGCTGGTCTCACTCATTCGTGACCCTGCTCGACGTCGAGCTCCGACGGCGAGGAGCTCAGGATTGAGCTGTCTGAACATTCAACCGTGAGACATTCACCTCGACGTCGAGCGTGTGGGAGCTCCCGCCACCTTCGACCGATCCTCGCAATGGGGAGACGTCTTGATAGTCACGACCCCATGCGACTGTCACGTACGTGTCGTCGGCTACCTGATTGTTCGTCGGGTCGATGTCGAACCAACCCCATCCCGGGAGGAACACCGAAGCCCACGCGTGAGAGGCGTCTGCACCTAACCTTCGTTCCGCCTCAGGAGGTGGAAGCGTTTCCAGGTAGCCGCTCACATAACGCGCTGCGAGGCCCGTAGATCGGAGACAACCGACCGCCAGATGCGCAAAGTCCTGACAGACTCCGCGCCGGTGCTCGAAAACCTCCATCAGCGGGGTCGTCACGGAAGTGAAGCCCGGATCGTACGCGAAGTCCCGGTGAATGCGACCACACAGATCAAGGGTCGCCGAGACGATCGGACGGCCAGGTATGAACGACACTGCCGTGTACTCAGCCAACTTCGAAGAAGTCGGGATCAAGCGCGATGGCATACGAAAAGGCCTCGCATCCCTCGACTGGGGCAGCCTGTCGGCGTCGACCAACATCCGAGCCGTTTCCCACGGAGGCCCGCTTGTCATCTTCCGCGTAGCAGGCGTTGAGACTTCCACGTCGCTCGTCGCAGTCACGCGCATAACCCGGAAGCCCCCTCCGACGACGAACGAGGCAACGACGTTTCCATAAAGGTCGACGTGTTCCGACCAAGCACTTACGGAAGGAACGACCTCGAGCGCGTGGTGCAGGCAACGCTGGAATTCGGTGTCACGGGGCCTCAGGTGTGCCTCGTTGTACGACTGCTCAACCGGAGCCTCGTACTCGTAGGTGGTCGTGTGCCTTACGCGGTAGATCCTCTTCCCCATCTCGGGCCCGATTGTGTCGCCGACCCGAGCACGTGGGGTGGACTCCACCCCTATCCGAGTACGCGTTGGCTCGTCGCAGTCCCCCTGGTTCGCCTGATCCGCCTTGCTTCCGGGATCGTGCAAGGAATTCGACATCCCTGCGGGAAAATACGTCGCGAGGATGTTCTCGTGAACTGCGGCCACAGCCGCTTGTAGCTCCCGCGAGAAGGCAGACAGTTCACCAGATGTCATATTCCGCCCTGCATGTTCACCCAGAAGCATGCTCGAGTCGTTCACGGCGGCCACGGTCTGTTCGTTACGCGGGAGACTCTTCGCCAGCTCCAGAGCTTCACCGATACAAGACGCAACAGAGCGTGGAAAGTGCCCGTCGTGGAGCACGAAATGGACCATCGACAATCCCTCGGAGCGTCGATTGGGTCCCCGCCCGGCAGCGACCCAAGGAGTCGGCATACTCGTCCACGTCGACCTGCGGAAAGGTTGATATGCAGCGAGGGAACGGAGAACGGCCGTTCGTCGTACCTCGACGCACGGGTCGTCAGTTGCGCCTTTGTCGGAACAGATCAGACTTTCAGCTCGCACCCCGAGGACCCGGCTGGTGAGGTCGACGCGCTCGAGCTGCTGACCGAGTCGCACGAATGTAAGCGCCTCGTCCCGTTGCATCGTGCCCCACACGACTCCGTTCAGGTGTTCGCAACCGGCAATTACCTTGCGCAAGGCCCAGATCCTGTCATCCCTTTCTTGGCCGATTGGAGTTTCAGGCATGTTGGACCGCGCTGGAGATTCGCCAGCGGGTTTCCGGACGAGAGTGAGCCACAGGTCGTTGCACACTTCCCACACTTCGCGCGGCACGACCGAACGTGCCGTGCGCAGGTTGGAGCGTGCCGCATCGAGCGACGCCAAGATGGAGGACGGGTTGTCCCGATCGGTCAACAAGAACCTTACGATCCTCGATTCCTGGGACGCGGAGACAGCGCCGTGTACGTGTAGTCCACTCTCCATTGGACCGTCAAAAGTGCCTTGGAGACCGGCGATCATAAGAAGAGGACCCCATCCGACGTCTTCTCCCACCGGCAAATCGAAGTGCGTCTCGCTGTGAACGGCGATCACACGCGCCATGTCCTCTGCGCGCTCGAGATAGCGGCCCGTCCAATACGCAGCTTCGGCCATCCGTGAAAGCAACATTTGTCAGAACCCAGCCCGACCGACGATCGCCATGTGTCCTACTGCGCTGACTCGTGAAGTCGGATCGCACTCGGTGCGATCGCGGAGTGGCCCGCAAGATTCGACCCAGCGTTGAGCTCGCGGAGCTTGGAAGTGCTCCGTCCTTGTCGAACGGGCAACGCATCCACGAGGAGGGCCGAGGGGTCGACGATCCAAGTGTCCTTGGATCCCCCACCTTGCGAGGAGTTGACGATGAGCGAACCAGATTGCCTCGCAACCCGGGTCAGCCCACCCCGTGTGACGTAAGCGCTCTCTGGGCCGAGAAGCGTGAATGGTCTGAGATCGACGTGTCGGGCCGCCGTTTCACCTTCGCAGAGCGTCGGCACGGTCGACAGCTGCATCACGGGCTGAGCGACCCAGCCGCGAGGGTTCTGCTCGATGCGCCTTGCGACAACCCGCAGGGCTTCGTCTTGCACCCGAGGGCCGATGACCACCCCATAACCACCAGCCTCGTTCGAAGGCTTGATCACCAGCTCGGGAAGATTCGCGAGCACGAACTCCCTTTCCTTTTCGTCGTCACACCTGTACGTCGGAACGTTCGAAAGGATCGGCTCTTCATCCAGATAGAAGCGAATCATGTCCGGAACAAATGGATAAAGCGCTTTGTCGTCGGCGACCCCTGCCCCCGGAGCGTTCACAAGGGCAACCTTTCCATTCCTCCAAGCTCTGATGAGACCGGGTACTCCGATCAACGAGTCGCGACGAAAGACCTCTGGATCCAGGTAGAGGTCGTCTATGCGCCGGTAGATCACATCCACCTTCTCGAGCCCGTCGATCGTCCGCATCGTCACTGTCCCGTCAGCAAGGACGACGAGGTCGTCCGCCGTCACGAGCTCGATTCCCATCTGTTGAGCAAGGAAACTGTGCTCGAAGTAGGCGGAGTTGTGTATTCCCGGTGTCAGAACGACGACTGTGGCTCTCGTCGCTTCTGGCGACAACGACGACAGGAGAGACGCGAGCCTTCCTATGTAAGGGTCGATCGGCTCGACGCTGTAAGAGCGGAAAAGCTCCGGGAAGACCCTTTTCGCGACCATGCGGTTCTCGAGCATGTACGAGACCCCGGACGGCGTACGAAGGTTGTCTTCGAGCACGAAAACGGTTCCGCCACTGTCGCGGATCAAGTCACTTCCACATATGTGTGCCCATATACCGCCAGCCGGTTCTGCGCCAACGCATTCCGGGCGAAAGTTCGGTGAACCCATCACCAGTTCCGAGGGAACGACGCCGCTTTGCGCGGCGTTCTGCTCGTGATAACAATCGTCGATGAATCGGTTCAGCGCACGTAAACGCTGAACTAGGCCTTGTTCAATGTCGTCCCACTCGGAAGCGGCGACGATACGTGGGATCACGTCGAAAGGCCACGGTCGTTCCTCCGCGTCCCTACGCTCTACTTCGCTGGTTCCGCTCGAGCTCGAAAAGTCTCCAAAGGTCACTCCGATCCCGCGAAGCTCGCTCTCTGCTGCAGATTGGTGAGCGACCAAAGCCTCGAGACCGAGCTCGTCCAAGTAATTCCAAAGTGCCTCTGCGATCGGACGTACCGTGCCGTCCGATGTGAAGTGTTCGTCGTACAGGATCTGACCCGCGTCAGATCCAAAGGTGTCCACACGTCATCTATAGATCGAGACTGGGTCCGCTCGATTGCCGCAGTGTTTCCAGTTCGTGAAAGGGGCATCCGACCTCTGCGAAACGGGCGCAAACGACGCTCGGGATCGCAGTGTCGCTCAGGATCGTAGTGAATAGACGATCGTGACCTGCGCACTCACTTGCTGACTGCCGGGCTCGATCGGCAGTTGGGCCTGTGAGTTGGAGGCGTAGGCCGGGGCCAATTCGCCCTCGGGGAACGACGGCTGGCTCTGATCCGACAGGGAGCAGATCGGGCCCAGCCGCTCACCAGCCGCAGCTGCCATCGTCTCGGCGTGCGTACGGGCCTGCTCGACAGCAACCGAGCGCGCCTGGTCCTCGATTCCGCTCTGGTCGCTCATCGAAAAGGTGAGGCTGTCTATGCGAGCCGCGTCACCCGCCGCCGCGGTGACCGAGTCCACGATGGAGCCGGCAGTCGCCAGGTTCCGCAAGGTCGCCGTTATCGAATTGTCCACCTGGTACCCGACGAACACTGGCGGATTCGCGAAGTTGAACTGAGGCTGGAGAGATAGGTCGGAGGTCTGGATGTCCGCGGCAGCGACGCCCCCTCCCTTCATCGCTCCGACGAGAGCAGCGGTCCTGTTGTCTGCGTCCTGCATCGCTTCGTTGGCAGTTGGATCGGTAACAGATACTCCGCTCACGAGCGTGAGCACGTTCGGAGTGCCCGTTGCCTGTCCGTTGCCCGTCACCGTCAGACGAGGGCCACCGGACGAGCACGTCACAGAGATCGGGGTAGCGGCAGGGGGATCCGATGTACCGCAAGCTGCGAGAAGCACAGGCGCGAGAGCGGTAGCTCCTAGAAGTCCCAGACCTGAGGTGGCCGCACGGATCGACCTCATCTCGCAACCTCCACCGTGAGACTCCAAGAGCGAAGGGGCGATCCACAAAACGCGTGACGCGCTCCGCACACGCGCAGCTCGGCTGCGTCGATTCGGACCGAACCTGCACGCACGAACGACAGCGTGAGCGCGGTGCTCGCTTCGGAGCTGTTGGCGGCGTTCGATCGAGAAGACAAGCTCGACCCAGAAGACACGAACCGCGTAACTCCTTCGGGCTCTGACGCCTGCACAGCGGGTGCGGTCCACTCGATTCCCGGACCACTCGCGTTCTGTGGGATGGCGATCGTGATCGTCTCGCCTACTTTCGCCGAGAGAGGGAGCGCACCGTAGCCAGAGGAAGCCGACGGATGGGAGGTGCCCGACGATTCTTGCGATGATTCGTTTCCCTGCAGGGTGCTACCAGTTTCGTCGTTCGTTGTACCGGCACAGTTCGCGGGGCCGCCGTCGAGCGAGACCAACACACAAAGGTTGGAGGCGGAAGCCACTCCGGGGCGTCGGGACTGTTCGAAGGCGTTGCTCTCAGGCGCCGACGGTGCGTTCGCCGACGCGGCAACCTTCGACGTCTGAGAGCGCGATGCGAAATTCTTCGAGGATGGGGACTCCACGCTTCGCAGCGAGAGGGTCGTCGCCACAACCGCTATCACCGCTGCAGCCGTCCCGAACAACATTTGTCGACGTTTCCGGTCACGCCGGTGCACGGAAGAGAGCAACCGCAGGCGGGCGGCTGTTCTCGCCGTGCCATCCGATGGGAGGCCCTCGTCGGCTTCCGGGGATGCGAGACCTGCTCGAAGGCGCCGCTCGAGCGAGTCCAACGAATCCTGCTCAGGCACCTTTTCCTCCTGTGCTTTCTTCCTCGCAGCTCACCTGCGAGCCGCGCTCTTCTGGGAAACTCGATAGACCTTCTTCGCCCAGTAGCTCATCGCTTTCGCCGAGTCGCCTCGCGAGAGTCGCCTTGGCTTTCGAGAGCTGCGACTTGACGGTGCCGACAGCACATTTCAAGACGCTGGCTATCTCGTTCTCGGGGAGGTCGAGGTAGTAGCGCAGGACGATCGCCTCACGCTGGCGATCGGGCAGAGACCGCACAGCGTCGAGGACGTCCAGGGCGTCGCCGGCGCGTTCTGGATCCTCCGAGCCGCCCGGCAGGGACCGAGGGCGCGAGGTGTCCCAACTGATGCGGTTCCCGCGATCCTCCGAGGCACGCCGCCGAAGTCGAGTGCGGCAAAGGTTGACGACACCAGCTCTTAGATAGAACTCCGCCCGTTCGGGCTGTCGGACGCGCCACCATCCGGCGAACGTCTGGAGGAATGCCTCCTGCACCACTTCCTCCGCCGCCGGGGCGTCCCCTATCAGCAATGCCGCAAGACGACACAGTTTTGTGTAGTGCTGCTCGAACAAAACGGTGATGCGCTCGTCGCGGCTCGCACCGCGCCAGACCTGTTCCCCAGTCGCGGCGCACTCCCCCTTGCCCGAGGGAGTCAGAGGCACGACGTCGCCCACGTCCCTACAGACGTTCCTTACCTTGAAACGGTTGCCACCGAAATCGGTATTTCTTCATTCCGACGCTTGGGCGTCGCAGGAGCAGAAAGCGCTGTGGCGTGGGTTCCCGCCGAGGTTTCGTCAGGCTCTGAGCAGTTGCCCGGGCCTCGAGTCGAGTCCGTCCGTGACCGCCTCGCCGTTCTCGCGAATCGCAACGCCGTTCACGAGGACGTGAGTCACGCCGACCGGGGCATCCGCCGTCAGACGCTCTCCGTCCGCCGGGAAGTCTCGCACCCGCCGCAGCGGGCCGGGAGCCACACTTTCGGGATCGAACACACAGATGTCGGCGGCCTTGCCTTGCTCGATCGTTCCGCGCTCGTCAAGGCCGTACACCGTTGCCGGCTCCCCGGTGAGCTTGTGAATTGCACGCTCGATCGGCATCACTTCTCGATCACGCACCCATGGCCCGAGAAGGTCGGTCGCGAAGCACGCATCGCACAGCTGTGAAACGTGCGCCCCTGAGTCGGCCAGGCCGAGCAGAACGCCGTCGCGCGGCAGCAGCCAAGCGATTCCGTCCGGGTCGTTGTTGGCAAGCACGGAACGCAAACGAGTAGTGAGCCCGTCTCCCAGCGACACGTCGAGCACAACGTCGAGAGGAGTGCAACCTTGTTCCTCGGCGAGCTCGACGACCGAACGCCCGACGAGGTCCGGACGTGCATCGGATTCCGCGATCGACAACGGGCTCCAGTTGACCGGCACGTATCCCTTGCCGCACAACTCCTCCCACGTGGCCGCGCGCCAAGCCGGGTCACGATAGGCGGCGATCCGGCCCTCGAGATCCAGGCCCATCAACTTGGAGAACGCGGGGCGGCTGTTCCACGTGAACGGATCGGCGAGTGTCATCTGGAAAACGAGAGGCCGGCACGAAACCTGGGGCCACACCTCTATACCTTCCGCCCGCGCCGCGTCGTGCTCGGCGATGACCTTCTCGTGGTAGGGGTGACCCTTGACCGTCAGTAGTGCAGTCCAAGTGATGGGGCGGCCGATCTCCTTTTGGATCTGAAAGACGTCGTTGTGGGCGATCGCGCCTCCGGGAAGCAGCGCAACAACGCCTTTCTTCGATTTGCGCAGCGGTTCCAGCAGAAACCGGAGCTCCCGAAGATCGGCCACACGCGAGGGAACCGGTCGACCACGGTCGCCGTTGTGAGTCGGCGATGCGCTCGAGGCGAAGCCCATCGCGCCTGCTTCCATGGCTTGTGCGACGGACGCCTGCATCGCGTCGAGCTCGTCATCGGTGGCGGGGCGCTCGTATGCGTCATCGCCCATGGTCGCAAGCCGAACAGCGGTGTGCCCGACGTAGCAGCCGTAGTTGAGGGCCGTGCCACGGCGCTCGACCGCGTCGAGGTATTCGGGAAAGGTCTCGAACTCACGCCACGGGACGCCGGCTGAGAGGGTGTCGAAGCTCATGTCCTCCACGTGCTGGAGTGTGCGCGCGAGCATCTCCACGTCCTCAGGTTTGACCGGGGCGATCGAGAACCCGCAATTGCCTGCGACCACGGACGTCACACCGTGGAAGGCCGAAGGGGTCAACCAAGGATCCCAGAAGACCTGAGCGTCGTAGTGCGTGTGGATGTCTATGAAGCCCGGTGCAACCACCTGGCCCGCAGCATCGAGCTCGCGAATTCCGCTGAGGCTCTCACCCACAGCCGCGATCTTTCCGTCGACGACCGCCACGTCCGCGCTTCGTCCGGGTGCTCCGGTCCCGTCGACCACTGTGCCGCCCTTTATGACGATGTCGCCGTCCACGAAAGAACCCCCTTCAGGTCGGGTACGGGGTGTACTCACGACAAGCCGTGTACCCACGCTCCGTCACCACAATAAGCGGGTGAGGAATAGGGGGCCAGGCCACCCCTTCGCCAGCTGCAAAGGAGCGATTCGCGACCTAGCGAGAAGCGATTCGCTACCTGCGAAGCAGCGATTCGCTACCTGCGAAGCAAAGGTGCGACGTCGCCACCAAAAGCGGCCATCTGGTCGCACAACTCTTCGACCGATCTACTCGGAAATCGAAGTTGTACGTGCGCCACACCCATGTCGGCAAGCTCAGCCAAGTTCTCGGCGATGTTTGACGGCGAGCCCGTGAGCGTGCCCTTCGGCACCTCCCAGCTTGCAGCGCCCACATGGAACGTGCCGGCCAACGCCCCGATGTCGAGAGGCGCCCCGTTTCGAGCGGCTTCCCGAAACTCGAGCAGTTCGGCGATCTGTTGCCTGAGCTCGGCACGTCGGACGGTTTGAGGGAGCCAACCGTCGCCGAGAGTGGCGGCGCGCCGCAGCGCCGGACGGCTCGAACCCCCCACCCAGATAGGAGGTCGCGGCTTCTGCACGGGCCTTGGCGAAACTCCGACGTCCTTTGCCGGCCAGCGCGGCCCCGGAAGATCCGGGTACTCGTCGACGAGCGCTGCCGCAATCGAGCCGATGGCTTCGTCGAGAAGAGCACCACGGCCCTCGAAATCCGATCCCAGCACGTCGAATTCCTCTAATACGTGTCCGGCCCCCACTCCCATGATCACGCGGCCGCCGGAAAGAAGGTCCAGGGTTGCGAATTCCTTTGCTGCCCGAAGAGGGTGGCGCAACGCGGCGATGTACACGTGCGACATGAGCCGAACTCTCTCGGTGATCCCGGCGAGCCAACCCAACGTCGCGACGGTGTCGTACCACGTGGTCCCCATGGCGTCAGCAGCCCTTCGAGGGATGAACGTATGGTCGCAGACTGCCACGTAGAAGAAGCCGCTTTCGTCGGCTTGCCGTGCGACGCGTGCCAGTTCGGCGGGTCCTGCCGTCCGCTCCCACTCCTCCACATAAAGATTCGACTGCGACTGAACCGGGAGTTGGATCCCGTACGCGAGCGTCGCCTCCGGTACCACCAAGACCGGCTCCGTCAGGGACGCGACAGCTGTGCGTTCAGGGTTCGGGCTCATGTGTTCTCCTGTCGACGAACCTGTCGAGGACGTAAATCCATGGAATCCGTGTCATTGATCGAGTACGTGACCGAGGCGAAGACGGCGTCGATCACGCCTCAATATCGGTTCGCCACTTCGTAAGCGAGTGACTCCGAGGAGATTAGAGACTCAGCGAGCACGCGCGACCGGGTGAGATAGAGGTGAAGCGGGAGCTCCCAGGTGAAACCCATGCCGCCGTAAACCTGGATGCAAGTCTTGGAGTTGTTGGTAGCGGCCGCTGTCGCCACCAGCGCAGCACCGGCGGCGGCCCGCCTCGCGTCGCCTATGTCGGGTTGATCGACGTTGACCGCGGCGGCCTGCACGGCCGCTCGGGCACTCTCTGCACGGACCAACATGTCAGCACAGAGGTGCTTCACCGCCTGGAAGCTGCCGATCGCCTTTCCAAACTGCTCACGCTCTTTGGCATACGACACAGCAAGGTCCAAGGTGGCAGCCGCAATCCCGACGCACATCGCGCCAGTCAAGATCTCAGCGTCGCGCTCCCACGAAGACGCCACGTCTTCTGTCGCGATCACCGTGACCGCTTTTCGTTCCGAGCCCTCATCTGTCGTCGAAGCCCCGTCACACGGAAGGTTCCCGACCCGCCAGATCGGCGTGAGCGGATCTAGAGAATGTCCGACGGGCACACCCTGCAATTCGGTCGTGTCCAAGATCTCGAACGGAACGGCACCGGGGGTCGAGCCCGAACGATCCTTGCCGGAACCCAGGACGACGAGCGCGTCGAGCGAACCGAAATGATCCACCAGCACCGGCCGATCGTCGCCTGCAAGATCGTCGCCTGCAAGGCAGCGAGTCGACCCGACTATCACCGATCCGTCGGCCGCACCCGGGACCATTCGAGCCGCCAAAGCGTTGGAGACGAGAGGGCCGGGAACGAGCGCCCGGCCCAATTCCTCGAAGACCACAGCCGCGTACGCAAGACCTAGGCCGAGCCCGCCCTCCGCCTCTGGAAGGAGAAGAGAGAACACTCCTGCATCAGCGAGCTCTTTCCAGGCCTGTCGATCGACGACATCGGGCTCGCCTTCAGGGGCACGGATCTTTTCCAAGGGAAAGCGCCCTGAGCACAATGCGCGAACTCCTTCGGCGAAGGCGACTTCCTCCTCGGAGAGCTCGAAGTCCACGTCAGGCCTTCGGCAAACCGAGTATGCGCTCGGCCACGATGTTGCGCTGGATCTGAGATGTCCCCGCTGCGATCGTTCGCGAAAAGCTGTTCATCCACGTGTCGACCACCAGGTCGTCGTGCCACACGAGGCTTTCGCGGCCGGACATCTTCATGGCGAGCTCGGCCAATCGTTGCCTCAACTCCGAAAAAGCGAGCTTGAACACGCTCCCTCCGAGCCCCGGCACCCCGGTGCGAGCGGCCTGGGAGACGTTTCTGCGCGCGAGTGCCCACTGCGCGTCGAACTCGGCTCCGAGCACTCCGATTCTCTCCATCGCCAGCGACCTCTCAGGCTCGTCGTAAGAGATCGCACGGTCGCGCAAACCTCTGAGCATCTCGATCGACTGCAAGAGCTCTCCCACGAATGCCGTGCCGCGTTCGAAGCTAAGCGTCGTCATAGTGACGCGCCAACCGTCGTTCTCCTCTCCGACGCGATTTTCGACAGGCACTCGGACCTCGTCCAGGAAGAGCTCGGCGAACTCGTCGGAACCGGCGATCGTCCGCAGGGGACGGATCTCGATACCGGGAGAGTCCATCGGCAATATGAGCCAAGTGATACCTCGATGGCGGCTGTCTTCCGCACCGGTGCGAACCAGCAATTCGCAGAAGTCCGCAACCTCAGCGTGGCTCGTCCAGATCTTCGATCCTGTCACGACGTACTCGTTCCCGTCGCGATTTGCCCGAGTTCGCAGGGACGCGAGATCGCTTCCGGCACCGGGCTCAGAGAAACCTTGGCACCACACCTCGTCCCCGCGAAGGATGGGAGGGAGATACCTGGCCCTCTGTTCGGCGGTGCCTTCAACGACGATGGTCGGACCCGCATGGAGCAGTCCGACAAAGTTCACCCCGACATACGGGGCGTGAGCGCGTTCGAGCTCTTCCACGTACACGAGTTGCTCGATCGGGCTGGCACCGCGCCCACCTCCCTCCACGGGCCAGTCGATTCCCGCATAGCCGGCGTCGAAAAGCTTCCTTTGCCAGCCGGTGTCGTAGGCGCGTCGTGCCGGCCAGTCCTCCGCATCCGGTTTCGGGGGAAGGACGGGCACGGTCTCGGAGAGCCAGGAACGAAGCTCCGCGCGAAATGCTTCTTCTTCTTCGCTGTAACGCAGGTCCACGGTCTTCGAAGTCGGGACAGCGGCTCTTACGCCGGGTCCTCAGGGGGTCAGATGATCGAGGCCGTAAAGCTTTATGGCGTTCGAGCGCAGGATCTTGCGCCGTGTGGTGTCGTCGAGATGAGCCATCTGGGCTTCAGCCACCTCGCGGGTGTGCGGCCACGTCGAATCGGAATGGGGGTAGTCCGACTCGTAGGTGATGTTGTCAGCCCCGATCTCTTCGACCGAGCGCAGACCGTGAGCGTCGTTGAAGAAGCAGCCGTAGATCTGGCGCTTGAAATACGTGGAAGGAGGCTCTGGCACCTTGTCCGCCACGCCACCCCAACCACGATTCTCGTCCCAAACGATGTCGGCACGCTCGAGGATGTAGGGGATCCATCCGATCTGCCCTTCGGAATAAGCGAGCTTCAGGTCGGGAAAACGGACCAGAACACCGGAGAACAAGAAGTCGACGACCGAGAAAGTCGCGTTTGTGTGGGTCAAGGTGGAGCCGACGGCCGGAGGCGCATCCGCGGAGGTCGACGGCATCTTCGAGGACGACCCGATGTGCATGTTGACCACGGTTCCGGTCTCCGCGCACGCGCTGAAGAACGGATCCCAGTAGTTGTCTGGGTCGTGAACCGAAGGAAGTCCGAGAAACGGTGGGATCTCGCTGAAACAAACGGCGCGTACGCCTCGCTCGGCGTTGCGCCGAACCTCGGCGGCGGCGAGCTCCGCGTCCCACAGCGGGATGATGATGAGCGGGATGAGGCGTCCACCCGAGTCGGCGCACCACTCTTCGACCATCCAGTCGTTGTATGCCTTCACGCAGAGGAGCCCGAGCTCCTTGTCCTTTGCCTCTGTGAACGTCTGCCCGCAAAAACGTGGGAACGTCGGAAAACAAAGGGAGGCTTCGATGTGGTTCGTGTCCATGTCTTCGAGTCGGGGCTTGACCTGGAACGCTCCGGGCCTCATGTCTTCGTAAGTGACGCCTCGCATCGTGACCTCGTCGCGTGGGATCCCTGCCGCGGCGTCGAGCCTGAGAAGCGGACGTTTCAGGTCCTCGTAGTACCACCAGTCGGTGGGAAAACCCTCGCTGCCGGGCGTGACCGTCAACTTTCCCCCGACGAAGGTGATCTCCCCCATGGGAGCACGCACGATGCGGGGCCCGACGTCCGCGTACTTGGATGGAAGGCGGTCCATCCAGACGTTCGCCGGCTCCACGACGTGGTCATCCACCGACACGATGAGGGGAAATTCGGAGGCCTCAGGCATGGGCGGAGCTTAGCCCCAGGCATCTGACGGACCCTCAGGTCCGATCTTCAGGACGCAGGCGGCGATTCGTCCGATCTTCAGGACGCAGGCGGCGTTTCGTCCGACGCGTAGACGGGATTCACTTCGTGACCTCCGGCCTGCGCGGGATTGGCCTCCATTCCGCCGGCGTAAGCGGGATGAGACTCGATGCCGCCGGCTCCGTCCGAGCCCGGATCGACCGAACCTGCGTAGACCTGATCGGCATACGACGAGCTCGCGGGTCCGACTGTGTACCTCGTCGACTCCTGATACTTGACCCCGGCCGCGGGTTGGCGCTCCTGCTTCTCGTTTTCGAGTTGCTCGATTAGCGCTTGGGGAACCTTCACACGAATCCTGGGTTGTTCGGCCGCGGCCTCTCCCGTCGCGGCCGAAGGAGCCGAAGCGGAAACTGCGGGAACCGAAGCGTCCGAAGCCGAAACAGCAGAAGCCGAAGCGGAAACTGCGGGGACTGCATCCGGTTCGACGGGCATGGAGGGCTCGACGGCGATCGTGGGACCTGTGACAGCGGGCTCGGAGACAACGGGACCTGTGACAGCGGGCTCGTCTACGACTACGTCGCCCAGGACGTCGTCGACCATGGCCTGTGCCTCGACGTCCAGGGCTTCGACCTCTCCGACAGCAGGAACGACCATCGAGAGCATGTCCTGGGCCTCGTCTTCGGGGTAAAGGTTTCCCTCCTCGCGCCAGCGCGCCAGCGCCGCCTCACGGAGCTCGTTGACCAAGGGGCTCAAGAATTTGGACACCGCCGCGGCCAGCCGCTTGTGGCCCTCGTCTCCCGGATAGACGCCGTCTTCCAGATCGCCGGCCTCGAGGACTCGAGCACCTTCCACGAGAAACAGTCGAGAGTCGCCCGCCGCCATGCGTTCGCGAATCGCTTCCTCCATGGCGATTCGGAGATCCTGAAGCGTCGCCCCGAGTCGATTCTCTTTCTCCTCCGCGTCGGGTCGTACCGTCGGGCTGACCACGACGATGGGAACCTCCGGCTGCCCGCTTCGGACGAGCGCCAGAAAGGCCCTTATCTCTTCAGCCATGAGCTCGGGGGTGTGAGGAATCCGGTTCCAGGCGTTTGAACCGAACGCGATCGAAATGGCCTCGGCGGGGGTGTCAGCGAGCATCTCGGCGAGTGCGGTGTCGCCCCTGATGCTGCCTGCGAAACCCATGTTCACGACGTCGAAACCGAGCTTGCGCCCCGCTACCGACGGCCAGGACATGGCGGGTGAGGACGCGAGCCAGCCTTGAGTCGCTGCATCGCCGTAAGCGAGCCAACGCGGCTGGGTCGGCGCCGGGTCTATCGCTCCGCCCACCGGCGAAATCGAGTGGATGAGTGGCCGCATTCCCTCGGGCAAGTAGATGAGGGCTGGACGCTCTGCGTCTCCGGACAGCTCGAGCTCGACGACTCCTTGCCCAAGCACAGCCTCTTCCTCGC